>JACPWC010000093.1 GCA_016197225.1 Chloroflexota bacterium | reverse complement strand
GCCTGTCGTGGGATTGGTCGGCCTCGTTGGGCGAGTCGGTTTCTGTTGTTTGATTGGTGTTTTCACAGTCTTGGGCATTTGGCAACTGTATCAGCAAAGGGGTCTTTAGGATAGGTTCTTAGGGTCTTTCCGATTATTCGGATAGGCACTTAGTTGATAGGCGATTAATCCTTTGTAGGGACTGCCGTCCTCGGTGTTGCTTTTTTGGCTGGCGATGGCTTGCAGGCGGGTGGCGAAGGCGCTCACGCCCCGAGCCAGCACTTGGGTTTCCAGGGCCCGTTCGCCGGAGGCTTCTTCGGCGGCGGTGAGGGCGCGTTGCTGGATGTTCTGGATGTTGTTGACGATCTTATCTCGACCCACCACGTCGCCCGCGCCGAGGGTGATGGAGGCGCCCTCGCCGAGGGTGACGCCGCCTTGAGTGATATTGCTCTGTGAAGTATCCATCGTCATTTTCCTATTCGAGGCAATCAAGACAACGTCAATGGAGCCGGCCTTGTCTATAGACACATTTCATGGCGTGGGCGGGCAAATATCCAGTTGCAGATACTTCTGGCACTCGTCCACCGTCCAGGTGCGCGTCAGGCGCGAGCGGGCCAGTGACATCAACTCTTCCAGGGGCAGGACGTAGATGCGGATCGTCCCGTCATCGCTGCTGCTCGCAAGCCGCGTGCCGTCCAGGCTGAAAGCGACTCCCCGGACACCATCCGTGTGGCCGTGGAGAGTGAACAATTCGCGGCCAGTCGAAGCCTCCCACACCTTCACCGTCCGGTCCCGACTGGCCGTGGCGATGAGGGCGCCATCCGGGCTGACGGCTACGCCCGCAAGAGCCGCCGCATGGCCGGACAAATTGAACAGCGGCGTCCCGTTGTTCAAGTCCCACTCGATGGCAGTCTTGTTCGCACTGGTGGCGACGAGCTTCGACCCGTCCTGGCTCAAGAAGGCCACGCCGATGGTCCAGTTGTTGAAGCCTTCTACAGGGGGGCTTTCCAGCGTCCAAAGCTCTTTCCCCGTCGCCGCGTCCCACACCTTCACCGTTGTGTCGTCGTTGGTTGTCGCGATCTTCGACCCATCCGGGCTGAAGGCCACGCCGTTCAGGCCAAACTCGTGACCCGTCAAAGTGAGCATTTCACGACCTGTCTCCGCATCCCACACTTTGGCCGTCTGGTCGCTGCTGGCCGTCACAACTTTCGTGCCGTCCGGGCTGAACGCGACTCCCCGAATGCCGCCCGCGTGGCCAGCCAGCTCGAACAGCATCTGGCCGCTCGCCAAGTCCCACATGCGGGCGGTGCCATCCAGGCCGCCGGTGAACAGGCGTTTCCCATCCGGGCTGAAGGCCACGTCTAAGACAGCGCCGCCGTGGCCGACCAGCGTGGACAGCACCTGGCCGGTGTTGGCGTCCCAGACGCGGGCCATGCCATCGGCCCCGGCCGAGGCCAGCCGCGCCCCGTCGGGGCTGAAAGCGATGCGGCGGACTTGCCCCAACTGGCCCGACAGCGTGAGCAACTCGTGCGTGGTGCCCACAGTCCACAGGCGAATGGCATAGCCGCCGGTCGCCAGATGCTGCCCATCTTGGCTAAAAGACAGCCCGATGATCTCATCAGTTGGCCCCGACAATGTGAACGCCGCCTGACCGGTTTTGGCATCCCACACGATCGCGGTTCCATCAACGCTCGCCGTAGCCAGATGCGTCCCGTCCGGGCTGAACAGCACGTTGGTAAGCCAATCGGTATGGCCGGCCAGCGTGAACAACTCGCGGCCGCTCACCACATCCCAGACCTTCGCGGTTAGATCCTGGCTCGCGGTCGCCAGGCGCGTCCCGTCCGGGCTATAGGCGAGGTCCACGATGGTGGCCCGGCCATTCGGCGGCGCCACATGCGCGCCGCTCACGATCTGCTGCCCGTTGGCCGCGTTCCAGATGATGAACGTACCATTTTCATCTCCCGCGGCCAACTGGCTGTCATCCGGGCTGAAGGCTACGGCATTGAGCGCTGCCGAATGCTCGATGGTGAGCAGCTCACGGCCGGTCGCTGCCTCCCAGACCTTGAGGGTCCCGTCCCAACTTGCCGTGGCAATCCGCTGCCCGTCGCGACTGAAGGCCAGGCCAACCACGTCATCCGTGTGGTCGGAGAGCGTGAGCAGTTCGCGGCCCGTGGCCGCTTCCCAGACTCTGGCGGTGTGATCGCTGCCCGTGGCGGCCAGCTTTGTTCCATCCGAGCTGAAGACCACTCGGGTGAGCCCGTCGGCGCTAGGCGCCCCGGCCGACAGGGTCGACAACGTCTGGCCGGAGGCCGAATCCCAGATCGTGACGGTCCCGGAGGCGTCCTCCGCCGCCAGCTTATCATCTACCGGGCTAAACGCCACACTGGTGTAGTACTGGTCGCTGGCCAGCACGCGCTCGATGCGCGAGATCGCCAGCGACTGGTGCAACGCCTCCAGAACTTCCGGCAGCGTCGTGCCATCCTGAGCATAGGTCACATCCACGGCTTGCATAGCCAGCAAAATACTGCGCTCCGGATCACTACTTAAATTGCTGAGGGCGGCGGCAGCTAGTTCACGGGCTTTGGATAATCGGGCCTGACGTTGCGCTTCAGCCGCATTCTGATTGGAGACTACGCCCAAGATGCCGGCCAGCACAGCCGCCACCAAGGCCAGCATGCCCACTATCGTGATGATGCGGTTGCGCACTTGCATGCGGCGGTTGGCTTGTTCTTGTTCCTCTGCCCGCTTGCGTTCGCTCTCGGCTAACTTGTGTGCTTCTTCTAGTTCACGCTGGCGGGCGGCCTCGCGCTCGGCCGCTTCCCGGTCCACCTCGGCTTTGCTCAGGCGTAGCAGTTCTTCGGCCTCCGGCGTCAATTGCAGTTCGGCGCGATATGGCTCGATCACCGCCAACCGTTCAGCAGTGAGCAGAGTTTTGTAGCGGCGATAGGCGCGCAATTCCTGCTCCAGCATTTCCTGCGCCGCCTTGCGGGCCTGCACGGCCGGATCCAGTTTGATCTCGCCCAACAAATAATCGTGCGCCAATTCGTACACCAGGCCGTTCTCGGTTTCGGCGGCGCGGATCAAATGACTGTCCACCAGTTGCGACAGGATCGTGTCCAACGTGGCCGCCGTCACCCCGCCCGTCCCCATCTCCTTCACCAAGTCCTGATGTTGGCGGATGACGCGCTGTTGCTCGGACGAGATCAGCGACTCGAGCAAGCGGCGGGCGGCGGTGCGCGATCCCTGTGGCAGATCGCGCGACAGCACCCGCTCCAAATGGCCGCGCAGGATTCCGGCGGCGCGGCCCTCGCCTTCATACGCGGTGTAAGTGATCAAGCTCCCGCCCTTCAAATCGTTGAACAGCGAGGCGCACACCAACTGCATCTGCGGCGGCGCGATCTCGGTCTTGCCCAGATCATCCAGAATGGCCTCCACCAATCCAGACTCAAACTGCACCTCGCGCCGCGCGGCAGGGGTGACGATGACTTCCTGCGCCTCGGCCCGCGTCAGGCGGTTGAGGCGATAGTCATTCTCGTAAGGGTTGCGAATGGTGGGGCGGAAGTTGGCAAGATTGCCGAAGTGCTCAGTTCGCAATGCCAGCACCCAGCGCACGTTGAGAGCCTCGTCATTCAAACACTCGGCCAGCTCGCGCACAAACTCTGCGCGCTCCGCCTCGTCTTGTTGGGTGAACACTTCCTCAAATTGATCGAGCAAAATATACAGCGTCGTCTCCGGGCCGAGCACCTCGCACACCTTGAATAGAAAATTGCGCAGGGGCGCTTTCGCCAGAGTCGGCGCGAGGCTGGGGTCGGCGATGAAGGCGCGTTTGATCACCAAGGCCGGGTCGGCGTTGTAGGGCCGCAAATACAGCGGCAAATGCCCGCCTGCGATCAGATGCGGCGAGAGTCCGGCTTGCAGAAGCGAGGTCTTGCCGGAGCCGGACTCCGATTGCAGAACCGTCAGCGCACCGCGCCGCACACAAATCAGCAATTCGCGGATGGCTTGACTGCGGCCAAAGAAAATTTCAGAATCGCTCAAACGATATTCGAGCAAGCCTTTATAGGGATTGGCATCGCGCGTGTCGCTCTCATCGCTGGCGATGGTTTGCAGACGACCCACAAAGGCGCCGACGCCCTGCGCCAGTTTTTGCAATTCAAACGACCGGCCCAGCTCGGCCTCCTCGGCGGCGGTGAGGGCGCGCTGGTAAATGTTTTGAATGTTGTTGATGATCTTGTCGCGGCCTACCACATCGCCCGCGCCGACGGTGATGGATGCCCCCGCGCCGAGTCTGATTTCGCCTTCGACAACCGGGACTGATGACTCGTGGTACTCGACTGTCTGCGTCAGCGTGACCTCGACGGACGGGGCCGCCGCATCTGTTTGTTGGGGCTGGACTCGGGGGGCGACCTTGCCCAAGACCCTTAGGGTCTCTAAAGACCCTAAGGGTCTATCGGACTCAGGTTCAACCGCCAACGGCGAGAGAGTGGATTCGTAAAGTGGCCCGGCCTCAGTCATTCGCACACGCACCAGGTGGGTGTTCACCAGTTGGGCCAGCACTTCATCGGGCGTCTCAAGTTGATCGCGACGGAGGCCCGTTGAACCCAGTTGATCCACCAGGCGGCGGGCATCCCGGCGTTGGGATTGGGGCAGTTGTTGAGTCAGGGTGGTCACAAAGTGGCGGCGCAACAATCCGTCCACGCCGCCCAATTTGTCGTAGTGGGCGCGGGTGATGATCTTTTCGTCCGGAGTCAATTCTTTGAACAGAGCCTCGCACACGATCTGAATCTGCGGCAGGGCCAATCCGGTTTTGCTCAATTGATCGAGCAGAGTCTCGGTCAACCCTTCTTCAATCTTGAGGCCCAGCCGGGCCAGCGGCGCGGTGATGATGGCTTGCGCTTCAGAGCGTGAGGGCCGCCGCAATTCATAGGTGTTGGCGAACGGGTTGCGAATGCGCGGGCGCAGGCCGGAAAGACTCTCGAAACGCTCACTGCGCACGACCAGCACCCAACGGACATTCAGACTGCTGTCTTCGAGGCAATCGGCCAGTTGGTCTGTAAATTTAGCGCCGCTGGCCTCATTGCCGGCGGCCCAGAACGCATCGAAGGCGTCAATGAAGATGCACAGAGTGGTATCGGCCCCGATCACCTCGGTCACTTGCCGGAGGAATTCGCGCAGAGGCGCGGCGGCTAGCTGGGGCATCTCGTCGAGATCAGAAATAAAGCCGCGTTTGAGTTGGAGCGCCGGGTCGGTCGTCTCGGCCCGCAAGTAGAGCGAGAAATGTCCGGCGGCGATCAAGCGCGAGGCGAAACCGGACAGCAGGAACGACGTTTTGCCGACGCCCGGCTCGCCATACAGAACGGTAAGCGGGCCATCGGCGAGGGCTTGCCACAGTTCGCCGATGGCGCGTTCGCGGCCAAAAAAATTTTCGGTGTGGCTCAAACGATATTCGCGCAGACCTTGATAGGGCTGATCCGAATCGCTCTCGTCGCTGGCGATGGCCTGCACCCGCCCGACGTGGGCGCTCACGCCCTGAGCCAGCTTTTGCCTCTCGAAGGCCTCGGCGTGTTTGGCTTGTTCCGCGGCGGTGAGGGCGCGTTGCTGGATGTGCTGGATGTTATTGACGATCTTGTCGCGAGCCACCACGTCGCCCGCGCCGAGGGTGATGGAGGCCCCTTCGCCTATTGTGATGCCGCCTTGAGTGACATTCGTTTGGTCATCCATAGCGCGGCTTCCAGCCGCAATCAAAAACAATCCACGACGCGGAGCGCACGAAGTTTCACGAAGGATTCTTGGTGTTCCTTCATGTGACTTCGTGGATCAACCTTTATATTCAATTTAGCTTGGTTCTGCCGGCGAAACTTCCCGTCACCCACTCGCCCCGCTTAATATTACCAGCAAGACTAAATAACTCAAATAATGTAACACGATTGCCAGCCATACCTGCCGCTTTTTGCCGTAGTGAGCGAAGAGAAAGGCGGCGATGATGTTGGCCGGGCGAAAGGCGAACCAGGGCTGAGAGGCTTGTTTGAGGATAAACAGGCCGGCATTCATCAGCCAGTCGTTATTGCCGAAGGCGGCCTTCATCTTCGGCTGGAGGTAGCCGCGATAGTAGACTTCTTCGGCGAAGACGACGAAGAGCAGGCCGGCGAACTGCGCCAGAATGATGACGGCCCAGGCCGGGAATGCTGAGACGGCGGGAACCCACGACGGAATCGGGAACAGGATTTGATCAACGGGCAACAATAGAATCGGCAGGACGAGCACGGCGACGATTGCCCCGGCGAAGACTGCCCACTCGCGCGAGTTCTGCGGCCATGTCCATTCCAGCCCCAGCCGGGTGATGGCATCGAAGCCTTCACGTTTTGCCAGCACCAACCCGGCCACCAGTTCTGCCGCGCCGCCCAGCACGGTGATGAAGATGAGGGCGGCGGGCGCGGGCCAGCCCAGGCTGCGCAACGCCGGAAAGCCGGCGAAGAACAACAGGGCCAGCCAGGCGGCCGGCCAGGCAAACATGAGCAGGGCATTGAGCGCCGTGAACTGTTTGAGTTTGGGCACGAGCACCTGCGATTTGGTTTGAGGCGAGACTTTGGCGGCCTGCGCCGCCTTGAGCACCTCTTCGGGAATTTTGAGCGGCTTGCGAACCGTTTCGAGCACGCTGGGGTCAACGCCGCGAATGTCAGTCAGTGGGCGATACCCCTCCTGTTGCACGGCCACGGTCGGATCGACGAGGATGTATTCGACCGCCGTCTTTCGTTCGATCTTGCGGATGCTCTCGCGCAGTTCGTCGAGCGGAACCATGACGTTTTCCATCGCCACGTAATGGGTGGCTTGAGTCTTGTCAATCGTCTTGAGCGTAGCCTCCACCCAATTTGAGACGGCGGGCGGGTAAACGATTAGGCACTCCACGCCCTCGCTCTTGAACAGACTCAGGATTCCCTGAACACGCTGAAGATGGGCGCGGTTGATCTCGGCGGTGTTATCATCCTGGAGATTGGACTTCACTCCGAAACGCCCGTCCTTCAGCTCTTCAGCCGTCACTGTGCCAAAGTCGAGCAGGTAGACCGGCGCGTTGTAGGCCCGTGCGAGGCCGAGCACAGTGGGCAAAACGGGCACGGTGTTGTACAGCGGGCCGATGGGCATGAGGATCGCCTTCTTGGCCGCTTTCGAACTGTACAGGCTGAAATAGATATCGCTCTTTTCGAGCAGTTCGTCGTGGTGGCCTACGGCCTTGATCACGCCGTGACCATCGGCGTCGGTTCCCATGACCACGATCTTGTCCGAGTTGATGATGGTGTTCAAGCGGTGGGCAATCGCCAGCGACGTTCGCCCCTCGACCAGTTTGTCGAGCGACTTCATCACGATGGCTTCGCTCTGGTTGTCGAGCGCCGAAGTGGCCTCATCCAGAATCAGGATGGACGGATTCGACAGGGCGGCCCGGGCGATGCTCACTCTCTGCTTTTGGCCGCCACTCAACCCCTGGCCGAGTTCTCCCAACGCCGTTTCGTAGCCGTCCTCCAGCTTGTCAATGAACTCGGTGACGTAGCCGATAGCGGCCGCGGCCTTGACCGCGTTCAAATCAACGTCGGGTTTGGCGAAGCGAATGTTGTCGGCAATCGTGCCGTGAAACAAGCCGGCGTTCTGGGCTACCATGCCGAAGTTGCGGCGCAGGGCTTCCAGCTTCAGGTCGCGCACGTCGTGGCCGTCAATCGTCACCCGGCCTCCGGTCACGTCGTAGAAGCGCGTGACCAGATTGATCAGCGTGCTCTTGCCCGACCCCGACCCGCCGACGAAGGCCGCCTTCTCGCCCGGCAAAATTTCCAGGTTGATGTTCTTCACTCGCCAGGCTCGCGGATCGTTCGGATCGTAGCTGAAGCTCACGTTCTCAAATTTGATGTGGCCGCGCAGAGGGCCGGGATCGATGGCGTCCGGTTTCTCTTGAATGTCGGGCGCGATGTCCATGATTTTGAACAGCCGGTCGGAGGCAACAAACAAGGCCTGGGCGCGCACGACCGTTTCGTTGAGGGTCAGGATGGGACCGACAAACTGAGTGACGTAGGTGCTAAAGCTGATCACGGCTTCAGCCTGAAGCGCGCCTCTCAGCACCAGCAAAATGCCCACCCCAATGCCAGCCGCCGGGCCGAGGACGTTCAAGAAGTAGGCCGCCGCCACCGAGAGGGTGGTCAGGTTCATGTTGCGCGTCACGTATCCGGCCAGTTCATTCAACCGTCGGCGAAACTCATTTGAGGTGCGCGCTTCCTGAGTGAAGATTTGAATATCGCGGACGTTGGTCAGGTTCTCGCCAAGCTCAGAATTAACTGAAGCCGCCTCTTGCTGGTATTTGGCCGACAGCTTTTGGACGGCGGGCAGAACGAAGAGAATGACCAGTGCCTGCACCACGAGCACAGCCAGCACCGAGCCGCCCGCCAGTTGATAGCTGAAATAGATCATGAAGCCGAGCGACACGAGCACCCGGGCGGCGCTGAACAACGCATACGGCACTTCGCTGGTGAAAAAGTTGCCGATGGCCTCACTGTCATTCATGCCTGCCGTCACCAGTTCGCCCACCTCGCGCTGGCGGTAGAAGGCCAAACTCTGGCGCATGAGAGCGGCATAATAATCCGCGCGGATGTCCACGACCATAGCCTGGGCCAGCCGGGCGACGACGACGCGGCCCGCCCATAGCAGGATTGCGCCCAGCACGGTGAGGCCGACCATGATCAGCAAAGTCATTTGGGTTCCCTGCTCACTGGCTGTGCCATCGCGCAGAGACTTGAGCAAGGGCGCGATGAACGCCAGGGCGGCGAGCGAGGTGAGCGCGGCGGCGAGGATACACAGCACCGCCCAAAACCAGCCGCCCTTGCGCTTGCCAATATAAAAAAGCAGATGCTTCTGGGCGGCCCTGATCTCCTTGGCCGACAACTTGTTGATGGCCGGGCCGCCCTTGCCCTGCTCGATGATGGTGGATGGGTTGGCCTTCGGTTGGGTGTTTGCCATGTTTGCAGAAATTGTTATCCGCGTTCCACTTTTGCCTTGTCGCCAACTTTGGTCAACGTCAACCCGGCGCCGCTGATTTTCTCTGCCAGCTTGGTGACGGCCTCATCGAACATATCAGGGGCTATCACCCCTAGCATGTTGATCAATTTTTCCAACCGGCCCGGATCGGCTTTCTGGCCTTTGGCCGCTTCTTCATACACTTTGGCGATCTGATTCTGCAAATCTTTGTTATCTCCAGCAGACAGTCCAAGCGCCCCTGTCTTGAGGTTCATCTGTACTTTCCAATTGATCAGTTCAGTGAGCAGGTTGGTGGCGGCCAGCGGGTCGGCCTTGCCAATGTTGACGTTGGCATTATCGCCTGCCATCACAAGGTTACTGTTGTCACCAGTCGTGATTTTCTTCCCTCCTGTGATATCGCCCTGGAAGCCGCTGATATTGCCGGTGATGGTAACACCGCCTTCACTGATATTTGTCACATTGTGAACCACCTGCGGCGTTGCTTTGGCTTCAGCTTGCTTTTTCTCTTCGGCCTCAGCCTCAGCATCCTTCCATAGCCGCCCAGTGTCCGAGCGGAAGAACAGCACCGGCGTAGCGAAGCCGCGTGAGTCGGGATACTCGTCGTACAGAATCCCGCGCCCCCGGGCCACGGCGGTGTCCACTTCACCGGCTTCGGGGCCGATGCACAGCGAGCGGTAAAACGCTTTGCCAAACTGCGTCGCCATCCGGTCATTGAAGTCCCACTGCATGGCTAATACGGCAGGCACGCCCTTCTTGGCCACCTGCGGCGCAACACCGGCCAGCGCCTTGGCCGACGAGCGGGCCGCGCCCCGGCAGGCGTTGAGCACCACCAGCCGCACGCTCTCGCGGTTGCGGAAGAACCCGGAAAACGTTTCGGCCCGAACCGGATACTCGTCGCCGTACTCGTCGTTCATTTGCAGGCTGGCGATGTCGTTCTTGAAGTTGCCGTGGCCGATGAAGTGGATGATGTGATAGTCGGCCTCGCCCAGCGCGTCGCGCACCCGGTCTGTCGTCACTGCGCCCTCCAGCCAGGTGAGTTGCAGAGACTCGCCCAGCCCGGCCACGGCGGTGTCGAGCGCCTCTTTCTCTTTGTCCACGTTCAGCCCTGAGCCTTGCGGGATGATGCCCAACATCCGAAGCGGCTTGGCGGTCGTCAGGTCGCGCTCCGGCACTTTCATTTCCAGATAGCGGGTGATGGCGTTCTGAGATGAGATGGAGAGCGGATCTTCGTCGGCGCTCAGGCGGGCCAGTTCCCACGGCAAAACGTTCAACTCGTCCGGCACGAGTCGGAGTTGCAGGCGCACGCCGGTCTTGGTTCCGGTTTTGGTCTGCGCCTGGGCCGCGCCGACTAAACTGTTGAATAGTTCTCTGACTTCGCCGTTGATCAGCGCGTCCCCCAATTGCTGGCCGAACTCGGCCAGGCCGCGCCCGATCAACTCTTCGCCGGCAATCGCCTCAATTGCTTTTGCCAGTTCCGGGCTGGCCGGGTCGAGGGGACACAGACCTCGGGCCTGCCCGAGGCTGGAGTCGGCGGCCACCGGGTAGCCGTTCGGGCCGCGCAGTTCAATTTTTAGATCGAGGTCAAGAAAATTCATTGTGATACCTCCAAAAAAGTTGAGTGCTATTTGAATAGCCGTCGCCACCATCGTTGGAAGAGATTTTCTGAGGGTGGAGGTGGGACGGGAGTGGTGATGAGAGGAGCGGTTGGCGTGGGCAAGTCCGGCGGCGTGGCAGGCCCGGCAGACACGGCGGTTTCGCCGCCGATGGCAACAACAGAGCCTTTGCCCGCTGAAAAAATATTCCCGGTTGTCGCGATCATGTCTCCGCCTACAACATCGCCCTTCATGATCGTGATCTGCGCTCCGCGGCCAATATAGATTCCGCCGCCGGTCTTGTTGGCCTCGTCGGGTTGTCCGGTCTCAGAATGCGTTACCTTGCCGCCGACGATCATGTTCCCGCCGACAACATTGCCGTCGTCAACAACAAGGCGACTCCCTTCTTCCAAAGTAATGCCGCCGATTTGTCTGGCCTCGGGCACGCGAAAGGGCGTGCCGCAGTGGTGGCAGACAATGGTTTCCCCTGGAATGGCGGCTTCCCCGGTGAGCGCCGCGCCGCAATGCGTGCAAGTCAATTCCTGCAAATCGGACATGGTTGCCTTCCTTGAGAAGTGGGGCTAAACTCTCGTTATTCTAGCACCGCCGACGACGCCGTCAAAGCAGATAATTATCGTCCGCAAACCGCCGGACAGGAGGCCGACATGACCGCTCCCCTCACCCTCGCCGACGAACGTGGCCTCAAAGGCCTCAGCCTCGACAGCCGCGTGCGCCAATTGTTTTACAGCCTGCCGCCCGAAAAATTGAAAGACCTGGCGCAACGTGTCCCGCAGGAAGCCCGCAACCACCAATTGATTTACGTGCGCGACGGCAAAGAGGATGTGATCAACATTCTCTTGCGCCCGCTGGCCGTCATGCCCGACCAGGTCGCCTACTTTCACGTCGTCTCGCTGGCCATTGTCAACGCCCTCAAGCGCCTGCCCGACCTTTATATCCAGGATTTCGCCATCCGCGAAGTGGTGCCACTCCAGCCCGACGAAGAAAAGTTCTTATGGGACTGCTGGCACCAGAGCCATCGCGAGAACAACCCGGTCTTTGGGCGGCTGGATGCGATGGTGGACTTCACCAGCCCGATGTGGAAAGACTCGCTCAATTTTGTCGAGCCGAATCTGTCGGGGGTGGGCGGGATTCATCTTGTCCCCAACTGTGAACAGGTGCTGGCCGACACTGTTTTACCCACCTTGCAGGAACTGGCCCCCGACCTGCACCTGGAACCCGGCCTCGACCTGCGCGAGATGTTTATTCAGGAAATGCTTGACCATCTTGAATACATTGGCCGGCCCGAGGGCGCCATTTGTTTTATTGACCCCAAGTATTCGGGCGACGGGCCGATTGAGCTTGAACCATTGATGGAATATTACCGCGAGACGCGCGGCCTCAACGTCGTCCACGCCGACCCGTCGGAACTCTACGTGCGCGGCGGCGAAGTGTGGCACGAAGACACGAAGGTGGACGTGGGCTATCGCGATTACGAAATGCGCGACCTGCTCTACATGGAAAAAGAAGAGGGCCTCGACATCCGCCCGATGAAGATTCTCTTTCGCGAAAACCGCATCGTCTCGTCGCTGGCCGGCGACTTCGATCACAAGTCCACCTGGGAGATTCTCACCGACCCGCGCTTCACCGAAAAGTATTTCACCGCCGACGACCGCCGCTACTTCAAGCGCCACGTGATGTGGACTCGAGTCGTCAAAGACCGCCGCACCACCGACCCCGACGGCGACCCGATTGATCTGTTGGAGTTCATGCGCAAGAATCAGGATATTCTAGTGATGAAGCCCAACCGCTCGTACGGCGGCGACCGCATTCTGCTTGGCCCGCTGATGGAAGAGAGCGACTGGGAGGCCGCCATTCAGTCGGCGCTTCATAGCGACGAAGACTGGGTGGCCCAGCGGCTGGCCCGGATCAGCGTCAACGAATTTCCGGTAGTGGCCGCCGACAGTTCGGTTCACGTCGAGCCGTTTTACACGGTGATGGGCTTTGCGCCGACCAAGTACGGCGTGGCCGTGCTGGGCCGGGCCTCACAGAAGCAAGTGGTGAACGTGGCCCAGCGCGGCGGCATGTGCGCAGTGCTGGTGGGGCGCTACGGCAAAGCCCTGCACGGGCCGGGGCGGGCGCGCTGAACAAAGCAGACTTCCGAAGTCCTCAAAGCACCCCCCGAAGGGACGGAACGAAGTGAGCGAGACTTCGGAAGTCTTTTTAACGGCACAAGCCCGGCTAAAAACCGGGCTTGTGTTTTGCTCCCAACCGAATGGACATCAATTGCTGTTTGCTCCAAGAAAGATAAGCCCTCGCCTCAAATTCCGCAGAAACCCGGGGCGCTAAAGACAGAGTCTCTATATAAATAAAATGCGATTGAGTTTCATCTCACCAACCACAAAGGCAGAAAGCTGTCGCCTTATGCCCTTGTGGTTATTGATGAGATGAACGCCGAAGCCCGCCCCTTCCCTCCCCTGCTAGTGCTTTTCAGCGGGGGAGGGAAGGGGCGGGGGCCAACAAGCTAACCTAAAATGTTCTGCAAGCTCACCAAAGCGCGGCGCTTGTGTTGCCGCGCCAGCTCTTCGGTAATCTCCAGTGCTTCTGCAATCTCGGCCATGCGCTCGCCCTGAATGTATCGCTCCAGCACTTGCCGCCTGCTGGCCGGCAGTTGAGCCAGCCCGTGTTGCAGAGCTTCATGCTCCTGAGCGCGCTCGAACACGTCTTCAAGCTGGCGCTGATCCGAGTCAGCGGGCAGGTATTCTTCCGGGACCTCACCGGTCTCAAAAAACCTGTGAGGTCTGTAAGTACGCCGCCGGGCCTCACGAATCTTGTTCCAGGCAATGCCTTTGACGTAGGCGGTGAACGGGATGCCCTCGCGATATTCGTAGCGCCCGCGTTCCACTTCGAGGTAGGCAGTGATCAGCGCGTCCTGTAAAATATCCTCGTCAGGCTCGGCGGTGTCGTTCCTGGCGCGAATGAACTTGAGCACTGATTCGTTGCCGACGCAGGCGTGCCACTCGTTCCAGGCGTGAGTGCGATCTTGCGGGTCGGGGTTAACGTCCGGCAGGAGCCGCTTCACCAGGGCTTCGTCGGACGGCAGATATGATCTCATCGGCGTGGTCCTTTCTTGGAGCAAAGCTTGGTTCCAACGAAGGTGCAGTGATGTCTATTCGGTTGTTAAAGTGCGTGGGGCCGCCGCGCGGCTCTGGCCCCGATATGAGTTAATGCAACTCAGCCACGATTTGTGACAGTTGCGGGGCGGGGATTATATCATCAGTTTTCAGACACTTGGTGTCTGAACGGCTCGTGACCGGCTCGTGTGTAGAATGATGACGAAATGACTGAGAGACGCCCCAACAAAGCCGGCTACGTTCTGGCCGCCACCCTGCTTCCCCTGGCCTTTTGCCTGGCCCTGGCCGGCGGCGTCCTCCTCAATCAACTCTGGTTGCCGCAGGTGGCCCTGGCCTCGAAGCCCGGTCACCTGGCCAAAGTGTGCGTCTCGGTGCGCCTCACCGGCGGCTTCCGGGTGGCAACCTGGTGGGGGCCGGCCATCAGTGGCCGCACCGGCAAACCTTACCAACCCTTCATCCAGACGAATATGGCCTGTGGCCTGGCCCCGTGGTTGCCCGCCTTGCCGCGCAACGGCAATTTGGAGTCGTCGGAGTGAAAGAGGCGAGATGTATTGGCAAGGTATAATCGCCGCATGCGCCGCTGGTGGCCGTTCCTTTTCATCCTGCTTCTTTGCCTGCCCGCCACCCTGCCTTACTGGGGCGGCGACATTCCCCGAAGCAACGATTCGCTTTCACACCTCTACCGCGCCTTCCAGCTTGATCGCCTCGTCCGGGCCGGGGTCTTCTTCCCGCGCTGGGCGCCCGATCTGGCGCACGGCTACGGCTACCCCATCTTCAACTACTTCGCCTATCTTTCGCATTACGTCATCGTCTTCTTCCACCTGCTCGGCCTGCCACTGCTCTCGGCGCTTCGAGCCTCTTACATCACCGCCCTGTTAGCGTCAGGCCTCAGCACTTTCACTCTGGCCCGCGACTTTGCCGACGGTGACGACCGTGCCGGTCTGGTGGCCGCCGTGGCTTACGTTTACAGCCCGTACGTCCTCTACACCGCCCACGTGCGCGGCGGCCTCCCCGAAAATTTCGCCCTGGCCTTTCTGCCGCTGGCGCTGTGGGCCGTTCGCCAGGCGTTGAGGAGTCACCACGAAGACTCGAAGGCACAAAGAGACACGAAGAATTTATTGGTGAATCTTCGAGACCTGGCGTCTTCGTGGTTCAAAAGCTCGTCTGCTGTTTATGCCTTCCTCGCCGCGCTGGCGATTGCCGGCTTCATCTT
Source organism: Chloroflexota bacterium (assembly GCA_016197225.1). NCBI lineage: Bacteria > Bacillati > Chloroflexota > Chloroflexota bacterium. The sequence goes on along the minus strand of JACPWC010000093.1, from coordinate 14,952 downwards.
CTCTCACGCCGGCATGGCTCTGCAATACCTGCCCATTATCAGCCTCTTCGGCCTTTGCGTTCTAATCGCTCGGTGGCGTGAAATTCACCCTTTCACCTTGCCACCCCTTCACCCTGTCATCTTGTCTTCTCACTTGGGCTTTTGGCTCTTGGGATTTGGAATTTTATCTCTGGTTTTCACCCTCGCCCTCTCCCTCACCGCCTTCCTCTGGCTCCCCACTTTCACCGACCTGGCTTACGTTCAGTATGGCATTGCCTTCGCCCGAAGCGGCGCAACTTACACCAACAATTTCTTTCAACTCGGCGAACTCTTCACTTACCCGCATCTGCCGGTTTACACCGACGTTCTCAACCCGCCGCTGGTGCGCTCCCTGCCTCTGCTCGCCAGCGCCCTGGCCGTCGTCGGCCTGATTCGCCTGCGCTCGTTCAGCCCCGCCCGCCGCGCCGACTACGTTTCCCTCCTCGCCCTCTTTGCCCTCACCAGTTTTCTGATCCTCGACCTCTCAAAACCTGTCTGGGACAACATAACCCTGCTCCAGCGCTCGGTTCTCCCCTGGCGGCTCCTCGGCCCGGCCTCGCTGTTCGCCTCAGCCCTTGCAGGGTTGGCAGTGAGCAGTGGGCGGCGGGCAGTGGGCATTCGTCATTTGTCATTTGTCATTCGTCATTCGTCATTCGCCATTGCTTCATTGTTCATTGCCTCAGCCCTCCCCTTCCTCTTCCCGCCTGGCGAACCTGCGCCTGAACAGCCCACCCTGGCCGACCTGGCCCGCTACGAAATCCCGACCTTCATCGTAGTATCGTTCGTTCTACTTCCCCGGCTGGGAGGCGGCTCTTGACGGAAACCCTCTCAGCCTGCGCCCGACTGACCCGAACGGCCTCATCGCCTTCGACCTGCCCGCCGGCGAGCATACACTTGAGATTCGGTTTGGCTCAACGCCGGTGCAGAAGGGGGCGAGTCTTACATCTGTTATTAGTTTATTGGTTATTGGTTATTGCGTGGCGCGTATTGCGTATCAGCGCCGAAAAGCAAAGAGCGAGACCTCGGAACACACGCCGCCTTTCACGTTTGACGTTTGGCGGTTGTTGTTTGGCGCTGTTCTCATTGCCTCATTGTTCATCGTTTCATTGTTCATTTCCAAACCCGGCCCGCCCGCCACTCAACACCCCCTCAACCTCGACTTCGGCGGCGAGTTGACTCTTGTCGGCTACGATCAATCCAAAATCCGAAATCAAAAATCCGAAATCAATCTGGTCTGGCAGGCCCAACATCCTCTTGGCGTGCCTTATGGCATGAACATCCGCCTGGTGGACGACCTCGGCCTGATCTGGAGCGACACGAACATTGAGCGCCCGCGTGACTGGCGATTCTTCCCTGGCACTCACGTCTGGATGCCCGATCAATTCATCTACGACAGCTACGTGCTCAAGCCACTGCCCGGCGCGCCGCCCGGCGCGTATCACCTCGAAGCCATCGTCTATCGCGGCGACACCCTGCAGGCGCTCTCGGTTCAACGAATCGGCGAGTACGTGATTGAGCGCCCGACGAACCTGCCGCCTGCCGAGCCGCTGGCGAACCTGAACGGCCTGGCCCTCATCGGCCTCCAGGCCGACCGCGAAGCCGCCGCGCCCGGCGAGCCATACCGCCTCACCCTTCGCTGGCAGGCGGCGTCAGCCTCGTTGACCGATCAGGGCTTCAAGCTGGAACTGATCGACTCGACCGGCGCGGTTGTTCACGCCATCGCCGAACCGGTTGCGCCGAAGTACCCGCCTTCAAAGTGGGTGGCCGGAGACGTGCTCGATCAGCCGGTCGTCTTCAGGCTCCCGGCCCGCTTAAACAGCGGCGGCTACACCTGGCAACTCAACGGCAATATCAAGTTGCCGGTTGCACTCCAGGTCAACGCCCCGGATCGAGTCTTCACTCCCCCGGCCCTGTCCTCGCAACTGAATGTCGAACTGGGCGACTCGATCTCGTTGTTGGGCTACAACCTCACCACGTCCGGCAGCGAAATCAAAGTTGAGTTAGTCTGGCAGGCGCGAACCGAAATGGCTGAGTCGTATCGTGTGTTCCTGCATTTGCTGGATGCGAACGGCAACCTGGTGGGCCAGTCGGACGGGGAACCCGCCAACTGGACGCGGCCCACGCCGGGCTGGCTGGCCGGGGAGGTGGTGGCCGACTCGCGGACGTTGACCGCGCCCGGCCCCGGCGAGTTCAGGCTGAGGGTCGGGCTGGTGGACGAGGCTGGAAACCGGCTGGCGGCGGCGGGCTGGCCGGAGGGGGCGATTGAGTTGGGGACGATTATCCTTGCGCCGTAATTTGAAGTAAAATCCAAAGGCATGCAACCACAGCTACCTTTTTACCGTCGTCAATGGTTCCGCATCGGCGCGCCCGTGACCTTTGTCTTGGTGGTGTACGCCCTGATGCACTTCCGCCAGCCGGATGAAACCCTGGCCGGCTGGATGGTGGACATTCTGGGCTTTGCCATGCTGTTCCTCGGCACGCTGGCCCTGGCCTCGCAGTACATTTTGCCGGTGAGCACCGCCAAAGAACGACAGGGCGCGGTTGACCGGTTGTTCACCTACGTGCTTGGCGGGCACGGCCCGATTGTGTTTGTGCGCGACGGCGAACTGGTGGGGAGCGCCGAAGAATTGAAGCGCAAGGGCGCGGGCGTGATGTTGATTGACGCCGCCAGCGCGGTGGTGCTGGAAAAGGGGCGCAAGTTTTCGCGGGCGGTGGGGCCGGGCATTGCCTTTGTGGCTTTTGGCGAGCGCATCGCCACCACGCTGGATTTACGCAAACAGTCGCGCTCACAAAGCGCCCAAGCCCTCACCCGCGACGGGATTGAGATCAAAGCCGACGTGTCGGTGGCGTTTGCCCTTGATCCGGGCAATCAGGCGTCGTTGCGCGACACTCGCGACGAGAACGACTTTCTGGGGCAAACGCCGGTCAAGCCGCCTTACCCCTTCAACGCCGACAGCGCCTTCAAGGCCTTTTACGGCGAAGCGATTGCCGAGAAAGAAGCGATCAAGTGGATTGACCTGCCCGCCATCGTCGCCGTCGAACATTTCCGGGATCAGGTCAGCCGCCTGACCCTCGATAAACTGTTTGAGATCCATGACCCGGGCGCGACGCCGCTAGCTACCCTGCAAAGTAATTTGCGGAACGAAGTGCAGTCTGCGCCTCTGCTCCGGGCGCGCGGCATCAAAGTGTATTCAGCCTCGGCGGGCAACATTGAACTGCCGGAGGCCGTCATCCGCCAGCGCATCCGGGCCTGGGCCGTGACCTGGCAAAAGGAAATATTCAAGAAGCTGGCCGACGCCGACGTGAAGATAGAAAAGATCAAAGAGCAGGCGCGGGCTGAGGCCCAGCACGAAATCCTGGACGAATTCCGGGATGTGTTCAATGATTTCAAAGAAGGCTTCAAGCAATCGGTCTCGGCCCAGGAGGGCGCTTTGGTAAGCCAGCGCGATTTTACCCAACGGCTGGTGAGCGCCCTGAATAAAGTGGCCGGCGACCCGGTGACGCAAATGCTGGCCCCGGGCAACACGGTGCGCCAACTTTCGAATTTGCGCCAGTGGGTGGGCTTGCAGGAGTTGGCGCTCAAGCCGCAAATGATCGGCCAGCAGGAGGCGGCGGAAGAAACGACCGAGATTGTGGCCGAGGAGGCCGAACCAACAGAGGCGGCTGAACCGTCCGAGCCGGCTCTACAGGCCGTCGACGCGAACACGGACGAGGTTGAAGGAGGCCCACGTGAGTAGCGCGCCTCCGCCTGCCTCAAAAAGCTTCACCCGCTCGGCGCTGAAGTTCTTCTATCAATTGATTGACGGCGATCACGAATGGGCCGACCGCCGGGCGATCCTGCTCTTCATCGCCGTCAACATCTTCGCTCTCATGGGACGGGCCACCGAACAAATTACACCGTGGGAGCCGCTTCAACCTTATTTGAATACGCTACCCGCGCCGCTGGCCTCGGTCTTTCATTTCTTCATCTCCCTCTTTTACTTCCAATCGCTTCGCCACTTCCTGCCGCCCCTGGTGGGCTGTGTGCTGGCCGTCCTATTGGCCTCGAACTACGTGCGCGACCTGTTCGAGTTGCCCGACCTTCAGACCGGCTATCGTTACCTTACTGCTTCCATGTTCGGTTGGGATTATCCAAGCATCAACATCAAAGAGGGCGGCTACGAGGTGACGGAAAAAGCCAAGCCGGGACTGGGCCAGCAGGAGAAGGCCGAGACCAACCCCATTCCGAAAATTGGCGGGCCTGGTTTCGTCAGCATTGCGCCCGGCAACGTGGCCCTCTTCGAGCGCATGGGCAAGCCGTCCAAGATCGCGGGCGCGGGCAAACATTTTATTGGCCGCTTTGAGGCGTTGCGCGAAGTGCTGGACTTGCGCGATCAGTTCCGCTCACGTGAGCAAGTGAAGGCGGTGACCAAAGACGGCGTGCCGGTGACGGTGCGCAACACGCAGGTATCGTTCCGGGTGCGGACGGGAAGCCGCCGCCGCGAGCGCAAGCCCGATGAGACTTATCCTTTTTCGAGCGCGGCGGTGAGGCGCATTGCCTACGGTAAAACCGTCGGCGCGCGGGGGCCGTCGGTCTGGACGGATGGGGCCATCAACACGGTGACGGGTTCCGTTCGGAGTTATATCAGCCGGCTGACATTCGACGAACTCGTGTCGCGTGACGGCGCGCCGGGCAGTTCAGCGCCGGGCGCTGGCGCGGCCACACCACCGGGCAAGCCGCTCGACCCGCGTGAGAAAATCAAAGCCGAGCTGAACAACGACGCCAGCTATGTGAAATTTGCCGACATGGGCATTGAGTTGTTGTGGGTGAGTCTGGGCCACCTGGAAACACCCAGGGACGTGATTGAGCAACGCATCGAGGCCTGGGAAGCCGACTGGCAGGGCGAAGAGAAGATGAGGCAAGCTGAAGGCGAGGCCTACAAGATGCGAGCCATGGAATACGCTCGCGCCGCCGCCCGGCTGGAGTTCATCGAGCGGATCACAGCCAACCTGCCCAACTCGCCGGACGCCGTGCCCTCGGCAGAATTCATTCTGGTGCAGTTCGGCGAAGCCCTGAGTAGCACTATCAAGTTGGAAGAAAAGTTAAGCAGCGCATCTTTAGGGTTTGGGATAGATGAACTGTCGTTGCTCAAAATGATTGGCAAGCAAAGACCGCCGACGGCAAAAGTGATTGATGGTTAAAATCAACTTCGGAAGTCCGCTTCGCGAGACTTCCGAAGTCTTTTTATCCGCGAATAATCGCCAGCACCTCGTCGCGTTTCTGTTCCATTTCCTCGCGCGTCTTCGCCTCCAAATTCAAACGCACCAGCGGCTCGGTGTTTGAGGCTCGCACGTTGAAGTGCCAGGTCGGGTAAGTGACCGAGATGCCGTCCATCGTGTGCTGTTCGGCGTCGCCGTACTTCTCAGTCAGCTTCTGCAACACGCCCTTCGGGTCAGCCACCGTCGAGTTGATCTCGCCGGAAATGAAATACTTGGCTTCTAATGCTTGCAACAACTCAGACATTTTGAGGCCCTTCTTCGATAGCAATTCCAGCAATATCAGTGACGGGACGATGCCAGAGTCGGCGTAGAAGAAATCGCCAAAGTAGTAGTGGCCGGTCACTTCTCCGGCAAAGACGGCTTGCTCGTCGGCCATGCGCCGTTTGATGAAGGCGTGGCCGACTCGCTCCATCAGCGGAATCCCGCCCGCCGCCTCGATCAAATCCACCACCGCCCACGAGGCCCGCACGTCGTACAAAATCTTCGCGCCCGGATATTTCTCCAACAGGTACTGGCCCATGATGGCGGTCAGGAAATCGCCGGGGATGAACTGACCGCGATCGTCAATGGCAAAGAAGCGGTCGCCGTCGCCGTCGAAGGCAAAGCCGATGGCCGCGCCCTCGCTCACCACCCGCGCCTGAAGCTCGGCGCGGTTCTCCGGCTGGAGCGGGTCGAGGCCATGATTGGGCAGGTTGCCGTCGGGGTCAAGATAAAGGCCGACGAGTTGAACCGGCAGGTGCTTGTAGACTTCCTGCAGGATCGGGCCAACCATGCCGTTGCCGGTGTCCACCACCACTCGTAACGGGCGTAAGGGCGATTGTAAGGGCGATTGTAAGGGCGATTCATGAATCGCCCCTACGTCAATGATGGACAGCACCTTCTGCACAAACTCCTCTTTGAAATCCTGGGGAATGATCTGCCCCTTGCGAGCCGGGGCCGGGAAGGCCTCGCTCTCCACCAGCTTGCGCAAATCCTGAATGCCGGCGTCGCCGCTGAGGAGGTACGGCATCTTCTTCACCATTTTGAAGCCGTTGTAGGCTTTGGGGTTGTGCGAGGCGGTGACCATCATGCCCGGCAGACCGAGTTTGGCGCAGGCAAAGTAATACTGGTCGGTGCTGACCATGCCGATGTCCAGCACGTCCGCGCCCTGGTCGGTGAGACCGCGGGTGACTTCGGCGAAGAGCGACGGCCCGGAGAGGCGCATATCGCGCCCGACGACAACTTTGTCGGCGCTGAGAAATGTGGCGAAGGCGCGACCGATAAAATAGGCGGCCTGCTCGTCGAGGTCGGCGGGGTAGATGCCGCGAATGTCGTAGGCTTTGAAGATGCCGGGGTTGACGTGCATGGAAATTGCTCCAGAATTGGGATGGCTGTATTCTATCTCAGAACACGGATCGGCGGAATTTAAAGGCTCGATCCGTTAAATTCCGCCGATCCGCTGTTATTGTTTGAGAAACGCCTTTGCCTCCTCAAACTGCGCTTCGCTAATCGCCCCGCTCCGCCTCCACTCGTCGAGCAAGCTTCGCAGGCCGGCAACGGCGTGATAGTTGTAGCCGCGCGCTTTGAGGTAGCTACCCGCGCCCTGCTCGCGGTCAATTAGCACCACGATGTCGCGCACCTTCAGCCCGGCGGCCTCAAGCCGCTGGATTGTCTCAATCTTCGTCTCGCCCGTCGTCGCCAGGTCGTCAATCACCACGGCGGTTTCGCCGGCGTTGAAGTCGCCCTCGATGCCGGCCTTCGTGCCGTATTCTTTCACCTCGCGGCGCGGGTAGATCAGCGGTCGCCCCATCTCTAGAGCAATCGCCGTCGCAATCGGCAGGGCAGCATACGGAATTCCAACTAAACGATCAAACTCCAGTCCGCGTAAAATCTTGGTGTAGGCCTGCGCCGCTCGCCGCAAGATCGCCGGGTGTGACACCAGCCGCCGCAAGTCCAAATAGATCGGCGACGTTTGGCCCGACTTGAGGGTGAATTGGCCGAAGCGGATGCATTGGGACGAGATAAGGTCGGATGCAAGAGAGGACAAGATGACAGGGTGAGAGGGTGACACGGTGATCGTTCGACGGAGTGTATTGATGTGATCGCGAAAATGTTGAGCGGCCTGGGCAGGGTCAGGGGCCGCCGCCACTGCTCGTGAGGCGTTGATCAACATCCCCAGCCCGTCAACGCGCAGGCCGGCCTTCAATGCCGCTTCAAGGTCGCCGCCCTGCGCGCCCACGCCGGGGACGAGGAACCACAGGCCGGGAGCAAGAGCGCGAACGCGAGCCAGGGCTTCAGAGTCGGTGGCCCCGACGACGAGGCCGACGTTGCCGTTCGCGTTCCATTGTTGCGCGCGTTCTGCAACATATTCATACAACCGTAGGGGCAATTCATGAATTGCCCCTACAACGGGCAACGATTGAATTTCGTCCGCGCCAGGGTTCGACGTTTTGCATAGCACGAACACGCCGCGATCCGGGCGGCTGAGGAAGGGCGCGAGCGAGTCGCGGCCAAGATATGGGTTGGCGGTGATGGCGTGCGCGCCCAGTTCGTCGAACGTCGAGCGGGCGTAGGCTTCGGCGGTGTCGGCGATGTCGCCGCGTTTGGCGTCGAGGATTACCGGGATGTCCGGCGGCACGTGGGCGATTACCTCTTTGAGCGCAACCCAGCCTTGCGGGCCGAGGGCCTCGAAGAAGGCGGCATTGGGTTTGAAGGCGGCGGCGAAGGGCGCGGTCGCATCAATCAACCGAAAACACATCTCGCGTGCGGCAGAGGCCGAGTCAGTTCGCGGATCGAGTCCAACGCACAACAACGAGTCGGCGGCGCGGGCGCGGGTGGTGAGAAAGTCGAAGAAGTTCATGATGGGATTGACAAGATGGCAGGATGACAAGGTGACAAGGTGATCGCCTTGTCATCGTGTCATCCTTTCATCTTGTCAGGCTTTGCCTAACACCAATGCCAGCAGGGCCATTCGCACGTACATGCCGTACTGCACCTGGCGGAAGTAGGCGGCGCGGGGGTCGCTATCCACGTCGGTTGAAATTTCGCCGACGCGCGGGAGCGGGTGCATGAGCACCATGTGATCCTTCGCCGTTTTCATTGTATCAGGTGTGATCACGTAAGCGCCTTTCACCATCTCGTACTCGTCCAAATTCTCGAAGCGCTCTTTTTGCACCCGGGTGACGTACAGCACGTCGGTCTCGCGCAAGTGGCCGTCGAGTTCGCGGTGCTCGGCTTGCGAGACGCCTTTCTCGTTTAGCTCGGCGATGATCTCCGGCGGCATCCGCAAAATGTCGGGCGAGATGTAATGCAGTTTCGCGCCGAAGAGGGCGAGCAGGCGGGCCAGCGAGTGGACGGTGCGGCCAAACCTGAGGTCGCCCAGCATGGTGACGGTGAGACCGTCGAGGCGGCCCAACTCTTCGAGGATGGTGAAGAGGTCGAGCAGGGCCTGGGTGGGGTGTTCGCCGATCCCGTCGCCGGCGTTGATGATGGGCTTGCGGGCCGCTTCGGCGGCAATGGCGGCTGAACCAGTCTCGGGGTGGCGGAGGACGATGGCGTCCACGTAGGCTTCGAGGGTGCGCACCGTGTCGGGCAGTGATTCGCCTTTGGAGACCGACGAGTATTTTACGTCGTTAATCTGAATGAGGCTGCCGCCGAGGCGCTGGATGGCGGCGGCGAACGACGACGAGGTGCGGGTGGACGGCTCGTAGAACAGGTTGGCGATGAGTTTGCCTTTGAGCAGGTCGAAGGCGCCAACGCGCTCGGCCATGGCCCGCATTTCTTCGGCGACGCCAAAAATCATTTCGATGTCGGCGCGATCAAATTGTTTGATGGACAGGATGTCTTGCATGTAGAACTTGCCGCCGCGCATTTCGCCGAAGGGCAAGTGCGGGCTGACGGTGCGGCGGACGTTGGCGGGGATGAAAGTGGTCATTTGTTTTCTCCTTTTGGGTCAACGGATTGAACGGATTTATCGGATTGGGGTTTTGGTTGTTGGGATTTGGGATTTTGTGTGATGTCTTTGCCTATTCCGGGTTGAGCGAGGACGTTGCCATGCTCGTATGCGACCTGGCCGCGCAGGACGGTGCGAACGACGCGGCCACGAAGCGTTTGGCCTTCCCACGGACTCCAGTGGCAACGGGTGAACAGTTCTTCAGGGCGCACGAGCCATTCGAGGTCGGGGTCAACTTCGATGTAAGTGTCAGGTTGATCGGGCAGGTGGAAGATTCGTTTGACGTTGGTGTGCGTTCGCAGAGAGATGTCGTCGAGCGTGAGGCGACCATCATGAACCGCGCCGAGCAACAAAGCCAATGCGGTTTCGAGGCCGGGGAAACCGGGAGGCGGGTTGGCGGATTCTTTTTCGGCGCGGGTGTGCGGCGCGTGGTCGGTGGCGAAGCAGTCAATCGCGGCCAGGTGTTGCCAGAGCGCGAGGCGATCTGAGTCGAGCGCGAGGCGCGGGCGGACTTCGGCATAGCCGCCGCGCAAGCCCATTGCCTCCGCGCTTTCAGCAGTGAGGAAGAGGTGATGCGGTGTCACTTCACACGTCACGTCGAGGCCGCGATCTTTGGCGGCGTGGATCAGTTCGATCTCGTCTTTGCGGCTGACGTGGCAAATGTGGACGGCGCGCCCGGCGAGTTGAGCGACGAGAATGGCGGCGGCTACTGTTCGCCCCTCCGCGTGAACGGCCAGCGGTTTGTTAGCAGGCCAGCGTTCCATGTGCGCCATCAGCGAGCCGAGGTCGTCTATGCGAAGCGGGCCGAAGGTTTGGTCGAGATACATCTTGAGGCCGCATGTTTGCGGCGCAAGCCCGGCGGCAGTTTCAGTGTTGACGTCGCCCGCGCCGAGGTAGAGCCCGTAGTCGCAACGCGCGCGGGCGCGCGCGGCGGCCTGATATTGCACCAACGAGTCGGAATCGGTGACGGGCGGATCGGTGTTGGGCATGGCCAGCACGCAGGTGTAGCCGCCGGCCAGCGCGGCGGCAGTGCCGCTGTCCCAATCCTCTTTGTGGGCTTGGGCCAGATCGCGGATGTGAACGTGCGGGTCGCAGAGAGGGGGAAGTTTGAGCAGGGTCATTTTCTTTCACCACGAAGGCGCGACCCCGCAAAGAGAAGTGGGGCAGGCGGACGCGAAGGTAATTGTGTGAAGAGAAGATTCTTTGCGCACTTTGCGACTTCGCGGTTCAATCGGCAACAGGCAAAAAAAGAGAGCCTTTCGGCTCTCTCAATTTCAAATATAAACATTGGCGAAAAAAACGAAACGCTCACTGCCGGGCAAATTGTCCGGCAAAGTGAGCGTGAAGTGATGTCGTAATCGAGTGTTCATGTTGACCGCGCTAGATTTTACGGAAAAGCGGGATCGAGTCAAGGGCCAGATCGGATGAGCGACAACACTTCTTCGCCGTATTGTTCGGCCTTTGTCTGACCGACGCCGCGCACGGCTTCCAGCTCTTTGAGAGATTTTGGGCGCGCGGCGACGATGGCATGTAACGTCTGATCCCAGAAGATGACGTAAGGCGGCATCTTGAGGGCGCGGGCTTTCTCCAGCCGCCAGGCGCGCAGGCGCTCAAAGAGACCGCCGCCGTCCGCGCTAGCCGCCGATGTTTGAGGGGTCGGGGCGGCGGCAGACGGTTCGTGTTCTCTCAACCACGCATTCACCACACACCTAATCTGGCCGTAGTCAATCGTGTCGGGCAAATGAGCTTTGAGCGCCGAAAGTTGTTGCACCGAACCGACGGTTTCGATCACCGAACGAATTTGCTTCTGGATGTCGGCGGGGACGACGGCGTTCACATCCACCTGCCCGGCGGCGATGAGCGCGCCGAGATGCGAATAGACCGTGCCGACGGTGAGGCCGCGCTCGGCGGCGATTTGCTCCGGGCTGAGGCCGCGCGCCAGCAGTTGGCCGCTGAGGGCCACCGTGCCGCCAGCCTCGGTTTTGGCTTTTTGCCTCTGCGCTTCCACGGCCTGCACCGGGCGCAGTTCAACGTCAATGGCCGCTTTGGCTTTGAGGGCCGACTCGCCGCGAGCCGTGAGTTTGAGCGTAGGCCGATCACCGCCCACTTGTTTGACGTAGCCCGATTCCAGCAGTTGGCTGATCAGCGATTCGATCTCTTTCAACTTGAGGGCGGTGAATTTTCCGAAGTTGCGGTTGGCTTTGTACTCCGGTCGGGCCGACTCTATTTTCAAATCGCCTTTGAGGACTTGCGCCAGCTTGCCTTTGCCAACGTCCCATTTCAAAGTGGCAATCGTGTCGAGGACGATCAGCGCCGCCCGCTCGGCCTGCGATTGCGCCGGGCGGGCCGGGGCGGCCTCGGCGGTTTCGGCGCGAGAGAGGCAGTTGTCGCAACACGCCGGCGCGGCGGCGTCCCCGGAGTCGCCAAAGTGGCGGAGCAGAGTCTGGCGGCGGCACGCCCCGGTCTCGGCATAATGAGTCATCAGTTCAAGCTGGTAACGTTTGTGCTCGCGCCGCTCGGCCACTTGCTTGGCAATGGCGCTCAAAGTAGCATCAGGAAGCGGCAGAACTTCGAGCCGCAATTGGCCGAAGAATTCGTCGGCGGCGCGGCGGATGGCATTGGCGGCCTGTAGTTGTTCGAGGGCGACGCGGGTTTTGACTTGAGGAAGCTGAGTGGCCTGTTCGATCTCGCTCAGGCTGGCGGCGACCAGAGGGCGGGCGAGGGAGTCGCCGTCCCAGGTGGTGACCCTCACCCCCGGCTCCTCCCCTGTCGCGCCCTTCGACTGCGTTTCACTCCGCTCAGGGTGCGACAGGGGAGGGAGGGAGCGGAGAAAGTTGTGAACGGTTCGCAACTCAAGGGCTGAGGGCGAATCGTTTTCGATGAAGAATTCGTGGAGGGCGGCGTCTCTGGGCGAGTAGAACAGCACGACGCGGGCGGGGAGGCCGTCGCGCCCGGCCCGGCCCGCTTCCTGGTAATAAGCCTCGAGCGTGCCCGGCATCGAGTAGTGCAGAACAAAACGCACGTCGGGCCGGTCAATGCCCATGCCAAAAGCATTGGTGGCGACGATGAAGGGCAGGTCGCCGGCCAGAAATGAATCTTGAATCTGCGAACGAGTATCACTATCCAGCCCGGCATGATAATGCTGAACCGGAAGCCCCAGGTCGCCGATGAAGGCGGCCACTGCCTCGGCCTCGCGCCGCGTGCCAACGTAGATGATGCCGCCCGCTTCGTTGGAGGCGCCCTCAACGGTTTGCAGGAAGTCGCGCAGGAGTCTTTGCTTGGCCGCCGACGAGGGCGCGGAGAAAACTTCAAAGGTGAGGTTGGGGCGGTTGAAGCCGGTGATGATCTTTTCGGCGCGGGGCAGGCCGAGTTTGACGATGATGTCGTCCTGGATGCGCGGGGTGGCGGTGGCGGTGAGGGCGAGGGTGAGCGGCGGGTTCAGTTCGCGCCGGGCCTGAGCCAGATGAAGATAGTCCGGGCGGAAGTCGTGGCCCCATTGCGAAATGCAGTGCGCTTCGTCCACAGCCAGAAAGCTGAGGTGGACTTTGGCCAGGGCTTCGCGAAAGGGACGGTTCCGCAGACGTTCGGGCGCGATGAGGATGATTTTGTATTTGCCGCCGGCGATGTCGCGCAAGCGTTTGGCCTGTTCGGCAGTGGTGAGGCTGGAGTTGATGAAGGTAGCCGGGAGGCCGCGCCGGGTCAGGCTATCCATCTGATCCTTCATCAGCGCAACGAGGGGCGAGATGACGAGGGCCGTGCCGGGCAGGATCAGCGCCGCCAGTTGATAGATGAGCGACTTGCCGGAGCCGGTGGGCATGACCACCAGCGTGTCGCGCCCGGCCAGGGCGTGCTCAAGCGCGGCTTCCTGCCCGGGCCGAAATTCGGGGAAGGCGAAGTAGTGGTGGAGGGCGTCGCGGGGAGTCACGACTCGGCTTCTTCACCCTCGGCGGCCACGTCCTGCTCTTCGGGCTTGCGGTCGAGCATTTGCATCTGCCGGGCCACAACTTGAGTGCGATAGTGGGTCTCGCCTTTGTCGTCGGTCCAGCGGTCGGTTTTGAGGCGACCGGCGATGTAAACCAGCCGGCCTTTGGCGAGATATTGCTGGCAAACTTCGCCCAGCCGATCCCAGGCTTCGACGAGGAACCAGTCGGCCTCGGTTGCGCCGCGCCGGTTGACGGCCAGGGTGAAGTGGCAGACCTTCTTGCCGGTCGGCGTGAAGCGGGTCTCCGGGTCTTTGCCAAGGTTGCCGATGAGTTGAACCTGGTTGAGAGCGGGCATGAGGGCCTCCTTGAAGTTGTGATGAGGTGTATTATACTCTCACCCAGAAATGATAAAAATTCCGTCGTCTGAAATCACCCCCGAGCACGTTTATCTCTCGCGGCGAGAGTTTCTCAAAGAGATGGGCCTCGCCGTGGCCGGCTCATTCCTGTTGAGCGCCTGCGGCGCGACGGACTCGCCCCACGTGGACGACGGTGAAGCCGCCTCCGGTTTGGCCGACGAGTTGGGCGACCCGGCCACGCCCTACGAAACAATCACCGGCTACAACAACTACTACGAGTTCTCCACTCATAAGGAGACGGTCGCCCCTTCGTCCAAAGACTTCCAGACATCGCCGTGGACGGTGCAAGTCGGCGGGCTGGTTAATAACCCAAAGACTTACGACCTGGACGACCTTCGCCGGGCCTTCGATCAGGAAGAGCACATCTATCGCCTGCGTTGCGTCGAAGCCTGGTCAATGGTCATTCCCTGGACGGGATTCCCGCTGGCGAAGTTGCTCAAGGAAGCCGATCCTAAAACCGAGGCCAAGTTCGCGCGTTTCGAGACGCTCTACGACCCGGCGCAAATGCCGGGCCAGAAGAGCGGCTGGTACGCCTGGCCTTACGTGGAAGGTTTGCGGCTGGATGAGGCGATGAACGACCTGGCGTTGATGGTCACCGGACTCTACGGCAAAGACCTGCCGCCGCAAAATGGCGCGCCGCTCCGCCTGGCCGTGCCGTGGAAGTATGGCTTTAAAAGCATCAAGGCAATTGTGAAGATCGAACTGGTGGAGGAGAAACCTATTTCACTGTGGATGGCCGCCGCCCCGCGTGAGTACGGCTTTTATGCCAACGTCAACCCCGAAGTGGATCATCCGCGCTGGTCGCAAGCCACCGAGCGCCGCCTCGGCGAGCTTGAACGTCGCCCGACGCTAATGTTCAACGGTTATGAAGAAGAAGTGGGTTATCTCTACGAAGGCATGGACTTGCGCCAGGACGTGAGCGGCAACTATTAGCAGTGACGCCTGACTGCTTCGCCTTCTAAATGTTTTGCAACTGTCACTCCGCCACCGTGCTCAACTGCCGGTAGTAGTGATCCAGCCACAAGTTCGACCAACCCCATAACGTCGAGTCGCGGACGATGCGTGTGACTTCTTCGCGGCTGATTTTGGCTTCGCTCTCCAGCACGCTGTGATTCTTGCGGCTGATGGCCAGGGTGCGCACGGCGAACATGAGGGGAAAGATGCAGAAGAGGCGGATGCTGTGCTGCCAGGGCGGCAGGGCCTTGAGGTAAGTCATAGCCGCGCACAGGTGGCGCTCGGCCTTGTCGGCCAGCATGTCGAGCACCTGGATGGCTTCGGCGCGATGTTCAGGGCGAAAGAGGTCTTCGCGTTTGATGTTGACAGCGGCGCAGAATGTCTTCGGCACAAAAATCCAACCGCGCTTGTAATCCTCGCGCAGGCCGCGAATGACATTCACGGTTTGCAG
>JACPWC010000092.1 GCA_016197225.1 Chloroflexota bacterium | reverse complement strand
GTAGGCTTTGAACGACGCCAGTTTCTTCATCGCCAGGACTTTGGTGATGGCCGCCGTCAGGGTCGTCTTGCCGTGGTCAATGTGCCCCATTGTCCCCACGTTGACATGCGGTTTGCTTCTGTCAAATTTCTCTTTTGCCATTGCTGAGCCTCCTACGGTATCACGAATAAAAATTTATTTTTTGGTTTTGCCGGAGATGACCTCGTCGGCAACGTGCTGGGCGACCTGGGCGTAGTGATCGAATTCCATCGAATACACGCCCCGCCCTTGTGTCATTGAACGAATATCGGTGGCGTAACCGAACATCTCGGCCAGCGGCACTTTGGCCTGCACGGCCTGCACGCCATTACGCGGTTCCATGCCTTCGATGGTGCCGCGCCGGGCCGACAGGTTGCCGAGGACATCGCCCAGGTATTCATCCGGGGCGACGACTTCCACCTTCATGATCGGTTCCAACAGAACCGGCCCGCCCTTCATGACTCCGTCTTTGAACGCCATCGAGCCGGCCGTCTTGAAGGCCATTTCGCTGGAGTCCACGTCGTGTGACGAGCCGTCAATCAGGGTCACTTTCACATCCACCACCGGGTAACCGGCCAGCACACCGCCTTCGGCGGCTTCGCGAATACCCTTCTCGGTAGGGTTGATATATTCTTTGGGAATGGCCCCGCCCACGATTTTGTTTTCAAACAGGATGCCGGAACCCGAGGGCGCCGGCTCCATAGCCAGAACCACATGGGCATATTGACCGTGGCCGCCCGATTGCTTGGCGAACTTAAGATCAACTTTAGGCACGGCCCGGGTGATCGACTCGCGGTAGGCCACGCGTGGACGGCCTACGTTGGCCTGCACTTTGTATTCGCGCAACATGCGATCCACAATCACTTCCAGATGCAATTCGCCCATGCCGCCGATGATGGTCTGTCCGGTCTGATCGTCGGAGCGGACTTTGAAGGTGGGGTCTTCCTCAGCCAGCTTGCGCAGGGCTTCGCCCATCTTGTCCTGGTCCGCCGTTGACTTCGGCTCAATGGCAATGTGAATCACCGGGTCGGGGAAGGAGATGGCCTCCAACACAACCGGGTTCGCCGGGTCGCAGAGAGTGTGGCCGGTGAAGGTGTCTTTGAGAGCCAGCACCGCGGCGATGTCCCCGGCCAGCACTTCGTTCACATCTTCGCGGTGGTCGGCGTACATCCGGATCACGCGGCCAATGCGTTCGCGCTTGTCTTTGGTGGAGTTGAGGATGGTGGTGCCGGTTCGGATCGCGCCCGAATAGACTCGGAAATAAGCCAGGCGGCCTACGTAAGGGTCGGCCACAATTTTGAAGACCAGGGCCGACAACGGCGCGTTCTCGTCAACGGGCCGGGTTTCTTCTTCGTCTGTCTTGGGGTTGATGCCCTTCACCGCCGGAATGTCGAGGGGCGAGGGCAGGTAATCAATCACGGCATCCAGCACCGGCTGAACACCTTTGTTGCGGAGGGCGGAACCGCAGAACACGGGGAAGGTCTTGCCGGCAATCGTCGCCTTGCGCAGAGTGGACTTGAGTTGCTCGATGCCCGGCTCCTTGCCTTCGAGATACGCCTCCATTAGATGGTCGTCGTTCTCGACGATGTGCTCGACCATCTTGGCATGATACTCGTTGACCTGGTCAACCATGTCTGCCGGGACAGGGCCGTATTCCATGTTGCGCCCGCTCTGATCCGTCCAGCGGATGGACTGCTTGGTGAGCAAGTCAATTACGCCCTCAAACTTGGATTCAGCGCCGATCGGGATTTGCATCAGCACCGGGTTCGCACTCAGGCGAGTGCGGATCATGTCGGTCGAGCGGTAGAAGTCGGCGCCGGTGCGATCCATCTTGTTGATGAAGCAGATACGCGGCACGCCGTAGCGGTCAGCCTGACGCCAGACCGTTTCGGACTGCGGCTCCACGCCCTGCACTGCGTCGAAGACCACCACGCCGCCGTCCAGCACGCGCAGAGAGCGTTGCACTTCGGCGGTGAAGTCAATGTGTCCGGGGGTGTCAATTAAGTTGAAGAGATAGCCGTTCCACTCGGCAGTGACGGCGGCAGAGACGATGGTGATGCCGCGTTCGCGCTCCTGCTCCATCCAGTCGGTGACAGTCGTGCCGTCATCTACCGAGCCGATGCGATGAGTCTTGCCGGTGTAGAACAAGACACGCTCAGTGGTCGTGGTTTTACCGGCGTCAATGTGAGCGATGATGCCGATGTTGCGGGTTTTTTCCAGCGGATAATTACGAGCCATGATGCAAATCAGGTTTTTGTAGGGGCGTTCAATTGAACGCCCTTACCAGCGATAGTGGGCAAAGGCCCGGTTGGCCTCGGCCATCTTGTGTGTTTCTTCCTTCTTCTTCACTGCCGTTCCGGTGTTGTTGGCGGCATCCATGAATTCCCCGGCCAGTTTTTCAGCCATCGAGCGCCCGCCGCGAGTCCGCGCCCCGGCGATGAGCCAGCGCATGGCCAGCGACTGGCGGCGCTCCTGCGGCACTTCCATTGGCACCTGGTAGGTGGCCCCGCCGACGCGGCGGGGCTTCACTTCCACCGTCGGGGCGGCATTCTTCAGGGCCTGGTCAAAGACCTCTATCGCCGGGCGCTTGGCCCGATCTTCCACCAGAGCCAGCGCGTCGTAGATCACACCGGAGGCCACGCTCCGCTTGCCGCTGTACATCATGCGGCTGACGAACATCGAGATCACCGGGCTGTTGTACTTGATGTCTGGCAGAATAGGACGTTTGGATGGTTTGTTGCGTCGTGACATTTCAGATCTCCGCTCACAAAGACCTGCCAGGTTCTGGTGGCATTAACTGCCAAAACCTGACAGGTCGTTGAAAATTCTTATTTCTTAGCCGCCGCGGCCTTGGCTTCCTTGGGCCGCTTGTTGCCGTACTTGGAGCGTCCCTGGCGGCGGTTTTCCACGCCGGTGGTGTCGAGGGTGCCGCGCACGATGTGATAGCGCACGCCGGGCAGGTCCTTGACACGGCCACCGCGCACCAGCACCACCGAGTGCTCCTGCAAAGAATGGCCCTCGCCCGGAATGTAGGCCGTCACTTCGAGGCCGTTGGTCAGGCGGACGCGGGCCACCTTGCGCAGAGCCGAGTTCGGCTTCTTGGGCGTCTGGGTGCGGACGATGGTGCAAACGCCGCGCTTCTGCGGCGCGCCCTTCGGTTGCTTCATCCGGCGCTGTTTGTTCGAGTTAAGCGTATATTGCAAAGCCGGGGCTTTGCTTTTGCTCTTCTTGGTTTGGCGGCCCTTGCGAACCAGTTGATTGATTGTCGGCACTTAGCCCTCCCGTACTGCTTGTCTCGTCCGTGCTACTCGCGTGAGCGAGGCCACCGGATACAGCCACGGTGGCCTCGCTCAAGATATTCCAACTAGTATTCAGCTCGCGGCGCAAAAAGGGCAATGGCCGCGGGTTAGCTTATGTCAGCGGGTTGGGATTTTATCATGCCGATTTTGCCCCGTCAAGGGATTGTGAAAATTGAAATTTTATGGCCCTGGCACTACTACCACTGGCCCGTTAAAAGCCGACCCCATTGCCGATGCCCAATTTCCCAGTTTACTTGTCCAAGTGTAACCGCCATCAACAGAACTAAGAATATCCGTTGTGGTAAGTGCTCTGAATAAGCTATCGTGCCAGTTGAATCCTTTCGCGATACTTGCAAAAGTAAAAAGTTGGGCAAAGGTCGTGCCGCCATCAGTGCTGTAGTAAAAGAGGGTGCCATCAGTGGCAAAGAGAAATTGTCGGTTAACGGTTGAGGCCCCTATCCGTAGCCCAGTCTGCGGGCTCTGTGCCCAACCAGCAGGAGTGATGTTCGTCCAGTTCTGCTCACTATTAAAATGAGTTCACGGTTCTTGAATAAGGAACCAAGCCGGACGGGAGATAGACAAGCCCAACTGTATCTGATCGGTTCCGTTAGTGTTGCCCGCGACGATTGAATAAATCGAAGAAGATTCAAAGTTGCTGATTAACCAGGCAAGATGATGACCACTGGGTGACCACACCGGGCTGAAAGAGTCTTACTCAGCGTCAGGTGTGATATTGATTAAATCATCACCATCCACGCTTACAATGAAGATTTCATCCCGGCCACTCCGGTTGCTGGCAAAAGCTATACGCGTTCCGTCCGGCGACCAATCTGGATTCACATCTTTCGCTGGGCTAGGTGCTAATATCCGCGTTTCTCCTGTTTCAACATTGATAATGGCAATATCAGGCTCAGTATCTCCTATAAGAAAAGCAATCCAGCGGCTATCTGGCGACCACGCAAATGCGTTGAAAGGTGCTTCGAAATTTGTGAAGGGATCTTCGCCTTGCAGATATATTTGATCAACCAACATTCTTGCTTCTGAGCCATCAGGCCGGATAAGACACAAAGCGCCATGATTTTCTTTGTCATAATTAGATGGGCCAGAGTTTGTTTCACTCCTGAAATTTGCGAAAGCTATAAACTTGCCATCGGGCGACCATGAGGGATACAAATGGTGTTCTTGTAGATCGCCACACGAAGTCACATATTCAAGTTGCTGGGCGCCTATGTTCCAAATGAAAATCCTGTTTGCAGGAATTACGAAAGCACTGCTATCTGGCGCCCACGATACTCCAGCCAATGAGTTCCATTCAGGCAGGACCTCTGAAGTAGATTGAGATTCAATGTTGATAACAGATAGAGGGCTATAAATCTGAGACGCGGTAGGGACTTCGATAAAGGCACCAAAAGCCAGGTGCTTTCCATCAGGTGATGGTTTTATCGCACGAAGATGATTAGGAATCGCATCGGGGGGTAGAAGGGCAAGCTCTTCTCTGTCGCTCCCATCACTATTTATGAATACAGCAGACCGTCCTTCTTCAAACACTAACCGCTCTACTAACGCTGGTGTCGCGATCGGCGTCAGAATCTCAGTTGGTTCGGGCGTGGCTGTTGGTTTTGGCGTATTATCGGTCGGCGCGAGTGTAGCTGTGGGCGGCTCAGTAGTTGGCGTAGGCGCGAGCGTGGCCACACTACTGCCCTGGCAGGCTGTTAGCAGAAAGGCAAGAAGGAGAGAGAGCAATCGTTTGGCCATTTTATGGCGTCGAGGTAAGCGTAGAAGTTGATTGCGCTTGAGCTACAACGCGATTGGTATCGTTCAGCAAAATAATTAGAGGCACAATTACTACTAGCCTGAGCAATGCTAAAGCACGAAAAACTTTTTGTCCGCTGATCAAGTTTTCAAACATGGTTTCCTCATGATGAATAAAAATCTCGTTTTTGATAATTCAAGCCTCCCGTTTCGAGTAAAATTTTAGGGTTAAAGTTGAATTAGGTGAGTTATGCTGGGGTATATGATACCCCAGCTCCCC
>JACPWC010000091.1 GCA_016197225.1 Chloroflexota bacterium | reverse complement strand
GCCCAACGACGGCTGCAAGTGTTGTATCGGTTTCGCCATCACCCCCGGCGTTGTCTCAAGCAATTGGAACAACAATGGGCTGAGGCGATTCGCCATAAACCTTAAGAAACGCCTTGTAGGTGGAATTTTGCGGCTACTGTTAAATATACTATATTCTGCGTTCACTTCAAGTATCGATATTGATCTGCTATCTACCCTTCACCCCCTCCAACCTCTCCTCCAACACCCTCTGCACCACCGCCGGGTTGCTCTTCCCGCCCATGCCGCGCATGACCTGGCCGAAGAACCACTTGGCTACTGTTTCCTTGCCGCCCAGGTAAGCCTTCACCTGATCGGGGTTGTCGGCGATCACCTTGTCAATGGCGGCGGCAATCGCGCCCTCGTCGCTCACCTGGGCCAGCCCTTTGGCCTTCACAATCTCGTCCGCGCTCTGGCCGGTGACGAACATCTCGGCCAGCACCGCCTTGCCGGTGTTGATATTAATCATGCCCTCGCCCACCAGCCTGATCAACCCGGCCAGCTTCTCTGGCGTGACCCGGCACTGATCAATCTCCTGCCCAGCCTCATTCAACAGCCCGAACAACTGCGAGATGATCCAGTTGGCCACCGCCTTCGGCTCCACTTTGAGCGATTGGGCGAACTTCACGGCGTCGTCAAAGTAGTCGGCTACGGCCTGCTCGGCCACCAGCACGCTCGCGTCGTAAGCGTTGAGGCCCAGCGCCAGGAAGCGCTCGCGTTTGGCGTCCGGCAGTTCGGGCAGGGCGGCTCGAATCTCCTCGACCCAGTTCATGTCCAGTTCCAGCGGCGGAATGTCCGGCTCAGGGAAGTAGCGATAATCGTGGGCCTGCTCCTTGCTTCGTTGTGAAACCGTCTTGCCCGTCGCCTCGTTCCAGCCCAGCGTCTCCTGATCCACCGCGCCGCCTGCCTCGTACACCTTGCTCTGCCGCGCGATCTCGTAGGCCGAGCCGTTCACCAACGCCCGGAATGAATTCAGGTTCTTGATCTCGGTGCGAGTGTTGAGTGCCTCCGTGCCAGCCTCGCGCACCGAGACGTTGGCCTCAAACCGGATCACGCCCTTCTCCATGTCGCCGTTGTTCACGCCCAGGTAGCGCAAAATCGCGCGAAGCTTGGTAGCGTAAGCCTTCACGTCTTCCACCGAATGCAAATCCGGCTCGCTCACAATTTCCAGCAAAGGCACGCCACTGCGGTTGAAGTCCACCAGCGAGTGGCCGTCGGCGTGATAGAGCTTGCCGGTGTCCTCTTCGAGATGCACCCGCCGCACCCGAATCTTCTTCGCGCCTTCGGGCGTGTCAATCAGTATCCAGCCCTCGGTCGCCAGCGGCAGTTCGTACTGCGAAATCTGGTAGCCCTTCGGCAAGTCGGGATAAAAGTAGTTCTTGCGGGCGAAGACGTTGACCCGGTTGACCGTGCAGTTCAGAGCCAGCCCGACGCGAATGGCAAATTCGACGGCGCGGCGGTTGACCACCGGCAGTGCGCCGGGTTGGCCGGTGCAAACGGGGCAAACGTATCGGTTCGGTTCGGCAGTCGTCGAGTCCACCACTGCACAGCCGCAGAACATCTTCGATTGGGTGAGCAGTTCGGCGTGGACTTCGAGGCCGATGACAGGTTCAAAGTTCATAAAAGTACCGGCGCCAACAAAAGGAAATCAAGGAAACGAAGGAAATTTCCTTCGTTTCCTTCATTTCCGGTTTTCCTTTCGTATCACAAACCTCATCGCGCTCTCTTCTTCGGACAATGAGCAGATTTTATTATCCACCAAACCGGCGGCCAGACCAAGAGGAATGATGCCGTCCTGATTGATGTAGCCGGGCAGGCCGCGCTTGGCCGTGATCACCCAGATGCCGCCATTTGAAACGATGGCCGTTTTCAACTCGATCAGCGTTCCCGTGATTTCGCCTGCCGACTTCGGCCAATACAAAATCACGTCGGCGGGCGTTTTGCCAGACCGTGTCACCGCCCGCCCGATCTTCTCGCCCACGCGCGCCAGCAACTCCTTGTTACGGCCTTTGCCTATCACCCGAACAAGGAAGCCGGGCTTGAGGCCCAGCTTGTCGGTCACGTCGCGGTGAGAATAGTCTTTTTCTGGCATGCTGTTACGGGCGAAAGACGACAGATGCTTTCGTCCTACGTCCATCGTCCGTCGTCATTTCTCAAATCCAGCCGCGCAATTCCATCGCCTCCACCACCCGACCGATGGCAATGGTATAAGCGGCGTCGCGCATATAAATGTCTTTCTTCACAGCCACGGCCAGTATGCCGTGAAAGGCTGTGGTGATCTTTTGATCGAGGCGGCGCAGGACGGCCTCGTGATCCCAGTAATAGTTCATGTCGTTCTGCACGCCTTCAAAGTACGAGGTGATGACGCCGCCGGCGTTGCACAGAAAATCGGGGATGTTGAAAATGTTGCGCTGTTGCAAAATGGCGTCGGCTTCGGGGGTGGTGGGGCCGTTGGCGCCCTCGGCCACAATTTTCACCTGAGGGCTGATGCTGGAGGCGTTGTCCCCGGTGATCTGGCCTTCGAGCGCCGCCGGGATTAACACGTCCACGTCTTTTGTCAGCCAGGCGTCGGCGTCTTCAATCGTGTAACCGGCGCCTTTGGCCTTCGCTTTGTCAATCGTGCCGTACTGGTCGGTGATGGTTTGCAGAAACTCGGGGTCAATGCCGTCGCGACGGCTGAAGGTGTAAGAATTTTTGTCGTTATGATCGTAGCACGAGACGCACATCACTTTGCCGCCGAGAGTCTTCTTGAAGGCAACGGCGGCATACTGAGCCACGTTGCCAAACCCCTGAATGGCCGCCGACGATTTCTCCGGGTTCATTCGCAGGTGCTTCATCGCTTCGCGAATGGTGTCTACCACGCCGAAGCCGGTGGCCTCGGTGCGGCCCAGCGAGCCGCCCACGCCGAGCGGCTTGCCGGTGATGGCGCTCGGCGAGTAGTGCCCGGCCAGCTTGGAGTATTCGTCCATCATCCAGGCCATCATTTGCGGCGTGGTGCCGACGTCGGGCGCGGGCACGTCCACCCGCGGGCCAATGTCGTGCCACACCTGATCGATCCAGCCCCGGCACAGGCGCTCCTTCTCGCCGACCGAAAGCAGGGACGGATCGACGATGACGCCGCCCTTGCCGCCGCCGAGCGGAATGTCGGCCACGGCGCACTTCCAAGTCATCCACATCGCCAGCGCCCGCACCGTGTCGAGCGTTTCGTTGGCGGCAAAGCGGATGCCGCCTTTGGAAGGGCCGCGGGCGTCGTTGTGTTGGACGCGAAAGCCGAAGAACACTCTGATCTTGCCGTTGTCCATTCGCACCGGAATCTGAAAACGGAACTCACGCTCCGGGAAGCGCAGCACATCGCGAACTTCCGATTCGATATTGAGTTTGGCCGCAATCACATCGAATTGATTCTGGGCCATTTCAAACGCATTGAGATGATTAGCAGGCATGTCCGGGCCTCCTGTAAAGAGATAAAGTGCGCTTTGATTCTGTCACCCTCCGCTCAACGCGGCTAGTGTAGACTTTCCTCTCGGCGTGGTGTGTTTTATCCGTGCCGTCTCATAAATCGTTCCAGACGATTAAGGGCCTCTTCGATTTTTTCATAAGCGGTGGCGTAGCACACTCGCACAAACCCTCTGCCGCTCTCGCCAAACGCCGACCCCGGCACGACCGCCACTTGCTCCTCTTGCAGAAGCCGCTCGGCAAACTCGTTCTCGTCCATGCCACTGCGGGCGACTGAAGGAAAGGCGTAGAACGCGCCGCGCGGCTCGAAACAGTCCAGCCCCAGCGTGTTCAACCCGCCGACGATCAGTTGCCGCCGCCGGTTATATTCCCCGACCATTTTCTGCACATACTCTTCGCCCGTCGCCAGGGCCTCCATCGCCGCCACCTGCCCCGTCGTCGGCGCGGACATGATCGTGTATTGATGCACTTTGCGCATCGCCGCCGTAATCTCTGGCGGGGCCGCGCTATAGCCGATGCGCCAGCCCGTCATCGCATAGTCCTTCGAGAACCCGCCGAGCGTCACCGTGCGCTCGCGCATGTTGGGCAGGGCCGCAAAACAGACATGCTCGAAGCCATACACCAGCCGGTCGTAAATCTCATCCGAGATCACGAGCAGATCATGTTTCTCGGCCAGCGCGGCGATCTCGATCAGCCGCTCGCGCGTTATCACCGCGCCCGTCGGGTTGTTGGGATAGCCGATCAGCAGAACTTTAGTGCGCGGGGTGATGGCCGCCTCTATTTCACTGGCCGTCACCTGAAAATCATTTTCCACCGAAGTGGCGATGGTCACCGGCTTGCCACCCGCAAAAACCACTTCAGGCATGTACGCCACAAAGCATGGCTGGGGCACAATCACCTCGTCGCCCGGATCAAGCACGGCGGTGAGAGCCAGGTACAGCGCCTCGGACACGCCGACGGTGATCAGCAATTCGGTTTCGGAGTCGTAAGTCACGCCGTAAAGCTTGGCGAGGTGGGCCGAAAGACTCTGCCGCAACTGCAAAATGCCAGAGTTGGACGTGTACTGCGTCTCGCCCCGGTTGAGCGAAGCCGTGCCGGCGTTCAAGATTCGCTCCGGCGTCACAAAGTCCGGCTCGCCGATGCCGAGCGAGATCACGTCCTTCATCGTGGCCGCAATATCAAAAAACCGGCGGATGCCGGACGGGGGAACAGAGTCGACTCGGTGGGAAGTGAATTTGCGCATAGGACGTCCTTGAAAAGAGAAAGGGTCAACGGATAAAACGGATTGAACGGATATTTCTTTGGTTTATCCGTTGACGAGATTGATTCGCCACTCATCATACAGTTCGCCATACATCAACTCAAACACCAGCCCGCCCGTCGTCCGCACCCGAAAGCATTTGCCGCCCGGAATGCGCCACTGTTGCTCGACGGCCTCAATCTCCAACCGCTCGCCCTGCCACTGCAAGGCAACGGGCCGCTCGGCGTATTCGTAGCCGGAGTGACACTCGACGAGTTCCATAAAGCCAGTGATCAGTCGTCAGTGAACAGAAATGTATGCGATGGCAAGGCAACTGTTCACTGCTCACTATCCACTGTTCACTCGAATCCCACTTCACTCGAATCGCCAATATTGAACGTGCGGAACTTGCCGTTCAAACGCGCATCCTGGCCGATGAGCGATTGGGTGAGCACAGCGTTGTGGATCGTCGCGCCCCGATCAATGATCGAGTCGCGGATGATGGAGTCTTCAACGACGCAGTTGGCGGCAATGGTGACGTGGGGGCCGACGACGGAATGGGCAAGTTTGGCGCTGGGATCAATATTGACCGGCGGGATGATAATGTTACCTTCCATTTTGATCTCGGCGCTGTTGTCGTGGCCGTGGTCGAGCAAATACTGGTTGGTGTGCAAAACCGTCTCCGGCTTGCCGCAGTCCTCCCAGACCTCCACCGGCTGAACACGCATCTTCATGCCCTTATCCAGCATCAACTGCAAAGCGTCGGCCAAAAAGTATTCATTCTTGGTCTTGATGTTGCGCGCCAGCTGTTCTTCGATGGCTCGCATGAAGGCCTGCGAGTCCTTCAGATAATAGAAGCCGACGACGACCAGGTTGTTCGTCATGTCGCTCGGCTTTTCGATCAGCCGGGTCACGTAGCCATCCGGCCCCACCAGCGCCACCCCGAAGCGGCGCGGGTCTTCCACCGGCTTCACCCAGGCCACGGCGTCCGCCTTTTCGTCCTTCAACATCGAAAGGTCAGTTTCCACAATGGTATCTACGAACACGATCAGCATCGGACCTTCGAGGTAATCCTTCGCCAGATAAACGGCAGTAGACTGGCCGTTCAACTCCTTTTGCTCGAAGTACCTGGCTTTGAGGTGCGGATATTTTTGGGTGACGTACTGCTCGATCTGATCGCCCAAATAGCCGGTAATGAAGATGAATTCGTCCACCGGCAGGTTGTTGAACATATCCAACACATGCCCCAGCACCGGCTTCCCGGCTACGTTGATGAGCGGTTTGGGCTTGGTGAAGGTGTGGGGGCGGAGGCGGGTGCCAAAGCCGGCGAGAGGGATGACGACTTTCATGCTCTGCGTTTTCCTTTCAACTGTGTAAGCCGGTGACGGTTCGTGAACGGCGACGGTCGGTTCGGCTTCGTAGACGACGACGCCTGTGTCTTTCACTTCGCCAAGCAGGCCGAGCGGGCCGGCGTTCGCGTATTCTTCCGGCGTGAAGCCGAGAGGCTCTAGATAGTCGGTGTCGGCATTCCAGGCAATCCAGCCCAGCCGTTGATGCCGCTCCAACTTGGGCACTCCACGAAAATCCGGCGAGACGATGATCAGATCAATGTCGCTGTCTTCGCGTTGCGTGCCTTTAGCATACGAGCCGAAAAGAATCGCTCGTTCGACCTGATATTGCTCTCGAACGGCGGCAAGATATTGTTCTAAGTGTCTTCGAAGCTGATCCGAGCTGAAAACCATTTGAAAATCTCATCTGTTTTGCGAATGGCCGACTCTGCCAAAGGTCGAATGAAAGTATCGGCATCTGCTACATCAAGTGGATAACGTGAGCCGACGTAATAAGCATCCAAGATATTGAAGGTTCGTTGGAATTCTTCGTCCGTCTCCAGGTCTATTTTCCTGAGTAAAGTAAGCAAATCATGAATGTGGGGCGGGTTTTGCCCTGTCTGTTTCACGATAACAGCTTTAAGCAATTTTTCGACTGCCTGCTGGCAGTGAAACGCGCATGTCTCGTACTCGCCCGCCTCAAGCAAATGTTTGGCCGCGCGGCGATCTATTTCGGCAAAGCGCAACCATTCTTGTGGATCAGATTCCCGGCTCATAACTTCGGCTCTCGTTTGTGCCACTCCGTCGCTTGCTGATACTGGTGCGCCACGCGCAAAATGCGCTCTTCGCTGAAGGCCGGGCCGAGCAGTTGCAGGCCGATGGGCAAACCAAAAGCGTCGAAGCCGCAGTTGACGGACAGGCCGGCGATTCCGGCCAAACTTCCGGGCAGGGTGAACACGTCTTCGAGATACATCGCCAGCGGGTCGTCCACCTTCTCGCCAATTTTGAAAGCGGTGTCCGGCGAGGTAGGGCAGGCGATCACGTCCACGTCGGCGAAAGCTTTGTCGAAATCGCCCTTGATCAGCGTACGCACTTTTTGCGCCTGCAGGTAGTAGGCGTCGTAGTAGCCGGTCGAGAGCGCGTACGTGCCAAGCATGATGCGCCGCTTCACTTCTGGCCCGAAGCCCGCGCCGCGCGTCTTGCGATATTCGTCCCACATCGCCGGCGCGTCCACACGCGGGCCGTAACGCACGCCGTCGAAGCGGGCCAGGTTGGCCGAGGCCTCGGCCGGGGCGATGATGTAATATGTCGAGAGCGCCAGGTCGGTATGAGGCAAGGAGACTGCGCGCGTTTTAGCGCCGAGGCTCTCCAGCACTTTCACCGCAACATTCACCGCCGCGCTCACTTCGGCGTTCACGCCGCCGATGAAATATTCTTTGGGCAAACCAATGCGCAAGCCGCGCAAACCCTCGCCGAGCTTGGCAGTGTAATCGGGCACGGGCGTGGGCATGCTGGTTCCGTCATGCGGGTCATGGCCGGCGATGGCGTTGAGCAGAAGCGCGGCGTCTTCGGCGGTGTGGGCGAAGACGCCGATTTGATCGAGCGACGAGGCAAAGGCGATCAACCCGTAACGCGAGACGCGGCCATACGACGGCTTGAGGCCGACCACGCCGCACAGCGCGCCGGGCTGGCGCACACTGCCGCCGGTGTCGCTTCCAAACGCTCCGAGGGCGAGTCCGGCGGCCACCGCCGCGGCGCTTCCCCCGGACGATCCGCCCGGCACACGAGTCACATCCCACGGATTGCGAGTCGGGCCGTAAGCCGAGTTCTCGGTGGACGATCCCATCGCAAACTCGTCGGTGTTGGTCTTGCCCAAAATCACGACCCCTGCCGCCAGAAGTTTTTCGACGACGGTGGCGTTGTAGGGCGGGATGTAGCCGCTGAGGATTTTTGAACCGGCGGTGGCCGGGACGCCCTTGACGCAGATCACGTCCTTGATGGCGACCGGGATTCCGGTCAGCGGCCTCGCCGCCTCTGTTTTGAGTCGCCAATCGGCCTCCCGCGCCTGTTCAAGCGCCAGGCCGGCGGTGACGGCCAGAAAGGCGTTGAGCTTTGGATTAAGAGCTTCAATGCGCCGCAACAAGGCCTCGGTCAACTCGACGCTGGTGATCTCGCCAGCGCGAAGCTGGGCGGCGGCGGCGGTGATGGAAAGATGGTGTAATTCCAAGTGATTGTCGGCAAATAGTTATTGGTTATTGGTTATGACCAATAACCAATAACCAATAACTATTTACTCAAGCACAGCCGGCACTTTGAAGCACCCCGCTTCCGACTCGGCGGCGTTGGCCAGCAGGGTTTCACGGTCGAGCGAGGGCCGGGCCACGTCGTCGCGCAGGACGGTGCGGAGCGGCAGGACCGTGGCCGTGGGCGGGATGGCCGAAGTATCCACCTTCTGCAAAGCCGCCGCGTAATCCAGCACTGCCGACAGTTGCTCGCGGAAGTGAATAGTCTCGGCTTCGGTCAATTCAAGTTTCGCCAGTTCGGCGATATGTTGGACTTCTTGGAGAGTGAGGGGCATGGTGGGAATTATAAATGAACAATGAAGAATGAGACAATGAACAAAGCGAAAATCAAAATTCCTTAGGTTACGGTATAATCCTCACCGCTCAACAAAACATTCGGAGTTGATATGCCCCCTATTTTCCCCTTCACGGCCATCGTCGGGCAGGAACGCATGAAGCGCGCCCTGATTTTGAACGCGGTCAACCCGCGCCTCGGCGGGGTGCTCATTCGCGGCGAACGCGGCACGGCCAAGTCCACCGCCGCCCACGCCCTGGCCGCCCTTCTGCCTGACGTGCGCGTGGTCAAAGACTGCCGCTTTGGCTGTGACCCCGACCGGCCTTCCACCTGGTGCACCGAGTGCCAGGAGCGCGCCGCCAAAGACGGCAAGCTTCCGCTCACCACCCGCCGCACCTCGTTCATCAACCTGCCCGTCAGCGCCACCGAAGATCGCGTGGTCGGCACGCTCGACATCGAGAAGGCCATACAAAAAGGCGAACGCCACTTTGAGGCCGGCGTGCTAGCCGCTGCCAATCGCGGCCTGCTTTACGTGGACGAAGTGAATCTGTTGGACGATCACGTGGTGGATGTCTTGCTGGACTCGGCGGCGATGGGGGTCAACGTCGTGGAGCGGGAAGGCATTTCGTTCGCCCACCCGGCCCGCTTCATCCTGGTAGGAACCATGAACCCCGAAGAAGGCGACCTGCGCCCGCAACTGCTCGACCGTTTCGCCCTGTCGGTGGACATTCACGGCCTCACCACCTCAACCGACCGGGTGGCGATCATGGAACGCAACCTGAATTACGAAGCCGATCCTGACGCTTTCCACAAAGAGTGGGAGCCAAAAGAACACGAACTGGCCGACGAGATCGAGCAGGCCCGCGAGATCGTCGAAGAGGTGAAGTATGGCAAGCGCGATCTCGAAGCCATCGCTTCGCTCACCACTTCCATGGGTGTGGACGGCCACCGGGCCGACCTGGTGATTCTGCGCGCCGCCCGCGCCCATGCCGCCTTCGGCGGGCGGGTGACGATCAACGACGAAGACATCATTCTGGCCGCCGAACTGGCCCTGCCGCACCGCATTAAGCACGGCCCCTTCCAGAAGACGGAAGTGACCGCCTACGATCTCGAAGAGCGCATGGAGCAAATTCGTTCTGAGTTTGGCGGGGCCGAAAGCCAGCCCACGCCCTCGGAAGAAAAGTCGCAGGTAAAAAAAAACAGGGCGTAGCGAACGAGTCTTCTGAAGAAACGCCCGACTTCGGGCAGGCCGAGGCCGCTCCCCAACAAGCGTCGGATACCCGTGACGCTTACTGGTGGGAGGGCGGCCAAAAGGTGAAAGCCACCGAAGAGTTCAGCCCGCGCAGTCTCAACACCCCGCTCGACAAACTCACCCGCAACCAGGGCGGCAAGCGAAGCCGAACGCGCACCGACCGCAAGCGTGGCCGTTACATTCAGGCCCGGCCCACGCACGGCAAGACCGACGACCTGGCCTTCGATGCCACCCTCCGCGCCGCCGCCCCGTTTCAGGTTCAGCGAAGCGAACAGCGCGCCGAGCACGACGTAGCCTTCGCCGTCAAGACCGAAGACTTCCATCGCAAGATTCGAGTCCGCAAAGCCGCCAACCTGATTCTGTTTGTCGTAGACGCCTCGTGGAGCATGGCCGTAGCCGAGCGCATGAGCGCCACTAAAGGGGCCATCATGTCCCTGCTCACCGACGCCTACCAGCGCCGCGACCGCGTCGGCCTCATCGTCTTCCAGAAGAACCAGTCCCGCCTCATCCTGCCGCCGACCAACTCGGTGATGCTGGCCCAAAAGGCGCTGGCCGACATCCCGGTGGGCGGCAAGACTCCGCTCTCCGCCGGGTTGACGATGGCCTTCAAGATTCTGGCCCAGGAGAAGCGCCTGCACCCTGACGTGATGCCGCTGATGATTCTGCTGACCGACGGCGCCGGCAACGTCTCCATGACCGACCTGCCGCCGCAGACTGAAGCCTACCGCGCCGCCGAGTTGATCAAGGACGAGAACATCAAAAGCGTAGTCATCAATATGGAGCACGCCGCCTTCGACCAGGGACTGGCGCGCGGCCTGGCCGAGCATCTTGGATGCGCCTGCCTCACCCTGCACGACCTGCGCGCCGAGACGTTGTATAAGACGGTGAAGAAAGAACTGGATGGGGGGTAGAGCGAGATGCCCGCTTCGCGTCGCTCTACAGTTTACACTGCCAGAAACGTCCCGTCTTTTGCGCGCACCGCCGGGTGAATCTCGACAATGGCGTTGCGGTTCAACGGGCCGTAGATGTGTGGGAACAGCGGTTCCCCGGCAGAGGCGGCTGAACCGTCCGGGTGGGCGGGGGCTTCCCATTTCACTTCGGCGGCCACTTTGTCAGCATCAATCACCAGCACCAGCAGTTCACCTGGCAAGTCCTTATAAAAGCGGTTGGCGATCTTCAGCATCACTTCCGGCTCTTTGGTGCAGTGAATGAATCCGTCGGCAGTGAAGGCTTCAGGGAAGTAAGGCTCGGAGGCTGGGAAGCTGTGGAAATAATCGGCGGGGACGAGGTGGAGGATGTTATTTGCCATTGGTGGAGTTGCCGGTTGGCGGTCGCAGGAGGTCGTCGGGCAGTTCGCAACCGCCGGAGCCGGAATAGTAAAATTCGCGGCAGGCGGGCTTCCAGAATTTGCCCGCTGTGCCACTGCCGTAGTAGGTAATCTCGCCTTCACTGCGGATAACGGCCCAGGCGTTGCCCTCTTTTTCAGGGTCAACCATGAGCGCCAGAAAGGTGAGGTCGCCCGCCGGGCCGCGTTTGAACTTGTAGGTGAAGTTCCAGGTGTGTCCGTCATCGGCGCTCACAAAAATGGCGGGCCGCAGATTCTTCCAGGCGCAGTTCCAACAATGAACGGAACTGCTGGTATTAATGAGCAGGCCAAGATAGAGAAAGCCCGGTTTGCGGTCAACGGCAATCAGGCCGTCGCGCGCGCCGAACGGCAGGCCGCGCGGGTCAATGCGGTTCCAGGCAATGCCGCCGTCTGTGCTGTGCCACACGTAACTGCAGGCGAAGAGGTAGCGTTCGTTGGGATCGCGCGGCGAGGCGGAAGCGCGGTTGAGATAGCTGAGTGTGTCGCAACGAGTCAGATACCAAACCAGCCCGCCCGCCGTCGCGCACGTCATCGTCAGGCCCAGGGTGAGGGCGAGCAGGAAGCGTCGGGCGAGGGTGCGGGAGGTGAACTGGAACACATCTGTGACACAGTGACAAGATGGCCGGATGACAAGATGTTCTTTCGCCCTGTCATCTCTTCATCTTGTCACCGTGTCATGCTTTGGCGTCGTTCAACGCGCTTTCAAACGCGCCGAGCGCCTGTTTGATTTGCGACTCGTTCACCACCAGCGGCGGTATCCAGCGGATGATGTTGTCGTAGGAGCCGCAAGTGAGAAGCATCAGGTCGTGCTCGAGGGCGGCTTTAGTGGCGGCTTTGGCCCGGTCGGTCCAGGGCTGACGCTTGGGATCAGTAAACTCGGTGGCGATCATCAAGCCTGCGCCGCGCACGTCGCCGATCTCAGGATGCTCCTCTTGAAGCTTGCGTAAACCGGCTACAAGCACTTCGCCCATCTTGACCGCGTTCGCGATCAGGCCTTCTTCTTTCATGACTCGGATCGTGGCGACGGCGGCGGCGCACGAAACGGCGTTGCCGCCGTACGTGCCGCCGTGTGTGCCGGGCGTCCACTTGGCCATCAACTCCGGGCTGGCCGCCAACCCGGAGAGCGGCATCCCGGACGCAATCCCTTTCGCCATCGTCAAAATATCTGGAACAACACCAAAATGTTCGACGGCGAACCACTTGCCTGTTCGCCCAAAGCCGCTCTGCACCTCGTCGGCCACGAGCAGGATGCCGTAGCGATCGCACAACTCGCGCAACTCTTGCATGAAGCGGACCGGCGGCACGACGTAGCCGCCTTCGCCCAGCACCGGCTCGATGACGATGGCCGCCGTCTCTTCGGGGGCGGTTTGAGATTTGAGCAGAAGCCTGAGTTCGCGCAAGCAGTAGTCGGTCACTTCGTCGTCGCTCATGCCATATTTATAAGCGTAAGGATACGGGGTGACGAAGATGCCCGGCACGAGCGGCTGGTAGCCGACTCGATAAACCGTCTTGGAGGTCGTCATGCTCATCGTCAGATGGGTACGCCCGTGAAATGAGCCGCTGAAGACAATGACGTTGGCGCGCTTGGTGGCGTGCTTGGCCAGCTTGACCGCGCCCTCTAAAATTTCTGCGCCGGAGTTTGAGAAATAAAACGAACTGAGTTTAGCAGGAACGATGGTGAGCAGTTCTTCGACCAGTTCCAACATAGGCCGGTGGTAGACGATGTTGGCCTGGCCGTGAATCAGTTTGGCCGCCTGCTCCTGGATGGCGGCCACCACTTTGGGATGGGCGTGGCCGGTGTTGGTCACGCCGATGCCGCAGGTGAAATCCATCAGCTTGCGGCCATCGGTCGTGTAGAGGTAAGCGCCCTCGCCGCGCTCGGCGATGATGGTCGCGCTTCGAGACCAGATGGGGGAGATGTGGGTGACGACGCTGGGTTGGGTCATGAGAGAGTCCTTGATAAGGGGGCGAGCAGACAGGGAGGCAGGGTTTGAAGGAAATGATACTACAAGAAGATGAATTCACGGCAGGCCACCCACAAATTTCTATCAACTGCTCTTAGAGACAGTCTTAAAACTGCTCTCCAACCGTGTCCTCGCGTTTGCCCGAAGGGGCCTGCGAGGACGCGGGCTTGGAGCGACTTTTAAGACGCTCTTTTAGAGACACTGGGTGTCTGCGAAGCGCGCGGCGCGGACGGCACGCTTTGCGAACTGCCGCTCATCAAAACAAGCTTGGTGGACTGCTAGAAGCCGGGGTCATAGGTCGGCGTGGGCGGAGGCGCATCCGTCTGGCTCGGCGCTGCAGTAAAGTCCGAATTCAACCGGCAACGATTCAGGAACGGGTCGAAGAACTCCGGCGGCGTACACGATGGCAACGGCGTGGCCTCCGGCGTCGGCGTGTCAGCCAATGTTGAAGTGGGTGCCGGGGTTCGCGTGGCCGGCGGCCTGGGCGTGTTGGTGTCAGTGGGCGCAGGCGAGGCGGTAGCCGTTTCGGTTGGACTCGGCGGAATCGTGGCCGTGAAGGTCGAAGAAGCCGTTGGCGTCTCGGTCGGCGGAAGGGTGGCCGATGGAGCCGCCGTGAGCGTGGCGACGATAGCCGCGCCCACTTCCGGGTTGTTGCTGATGAATTCCTGCACGTCGTCGCCGGTCAACACAATGCGCGTCACTTCCTCGCCGCCTTCCGACAATACAATCCGCTCCAGGTTGCCCGCCGTCTCGTCAAAGTTTTCATTCTGCGCCTGGCATTCGCCCTCAATGCAACTGATCACCAGCACATCGTCGGTCGGGTCGTCCGGGTCGCCGGGGTCGTATTCAAACACGGCGAACGACCCGCGCACCGAGGCCACGCCCACCGGCGTTTCCACTTCCACCGAGCCGCCGGTCAAGCTGACCCAAATCTTGCCGGTCTCAAGCGCCAGGCGGGTCAGGGCATTGGTTGTTTCCTGTTCCAGCACGCGAACGACAAAGGACGAATTCTGCGCCACGCGAACAATTGTGCCTTCACTAAAGTCCAGCCGCACGCTGGAGGCCTCGCCGGTTCGCACCTGGCTCCCCACGCCCAGCGCGAGGCCGTCGTCGGCCTGGGCAAAAGCCTCGGCCTCGGCGGCGCGCGCTTCCACCACATTGACAACCTCGCTCAGGGTAGCGGTGCGCGCCCTTTCCGAGGGCGCGGTGGTCGGCGCGGCGGTGGGTTGGCCGCCGCAGGCGGTCAACAACAAAATGATGATGGTTGAAAACGAGAACAATCTATTCATGGAAACACCTTGTATGAAAATTGGGTCGGGCCGCTTTTGGCAGCGTAAAGATACAGCCGGAAAATCAGCGTTTGGTCATAACCCTGTTAGAATCCGAAGCCAGCCGGAGTGTAACATGGTCAGGCCCGAGATGACATTGGAAAAAAAGCCTATCCCGGCCCAAATCTTGTAGTAGAATCCCAAACTAGCGCGGGTTGCTTCCGCGACTTCTCGGCACGACCCATCCGTGCCCTTCGGGGAGACTGGCCTTATGCCTGAGTTTGCAGTTGAGCTTCGTGATGTGTCCAAACGCTTTCCCGGCCCCTCCGGGGAAATTGTCAGCGCCGTCCGCAATGTCACCATGCAAATTCGCGACGGCGAATTTTTTTCCATGCTCGGCCCTTCGGGTTGCGGCAAGACCACCTCGTTGAGAATGATCGCCGGTTTTGAACTGCCCACCGAAGGCGAAGTTTTTATTCACGGCAAACCCATGGGCCAAACGCCGCCCTTCCAGCGCCCGGTCAATACCGTCTTTCAAAACTACGCCCTCTTCCCGCATATGACTATCGGCGAGAACGTGGCCTTTGGGCTGGAGATGAAGGGCGTGCCCAAGAACGAGATCGGGC
Source organism: Chloroflexota bacterium (assembly GCA_016197225.1). Taxonomy (NCBI): domain Bacteria; kingdom Bacillati; phylum Chloroflexota; species Chloroflexota bacterium. The sequence goes on along the minus strand of JACPWC010000091.1, from coordinate 19,642 downwards.
CGCGCGTGACTCAGGCGCTGGAGATGGTGCGCCTGCCCGGTTACGAAAAGCGGCGGACGAGGCAAATGTCGGGCGGCCAGCAACAACGGGTGGCTCTGGCCCGCGCCCTGGTCAACCGCCCCGAAGTGCTCCTGCTCGACGAGCCGCTCGGCGCGCTCGACCTCAAGCTCCGCAAAGAAATGCAGCTCGAACTCAAGAAGCTCCAGCGCGAAGTGGGCATCACTTTCATTTACGTGACTCACGATCAGGAAGAAGCGCTGACGATGAGCGACCGCATCGCCGTCATGTCGAACGGGGTGGCCCTGCAAACCGGCGACGCCAACGACATTTACGAACGGCCCAACTGCAAATTTGTGGCCGACTTCATCGGCGAGACGAGCTTTCTCAACGGCGTGGTGAAAGAGCAAAACGGCAAGACCCTGGTTGTGGGCCTCAACGGCGGGTTGACCGTCCGGGCCGAATCCGAAGCGTCCATCGCCAGCGGGACTCAGGTAAGCGTCGCCATCCGCCCGGAGAAAATGCACATCAAACCTCTGGAGGGCGCGGCCAACCGGTTTACGGGTCGGGTGGAGAGCATCGTCTACATCGGCACCGACACGCATTACGGCGTCCGCTTCAAAGACGATCATTTTGTGCGCGTGCGCGAACAGAACAACGCGCCCGGCTCGCGCCCGGTGGCGGCTGAAGGCGACGAAGTGACGGTGAGCTTCTCCACCGAAGCGGCGCGGGTGTTGACGGAATAATTGTAGGGGCGATTCACGAATCGCAAATTGTAGGGGCGATTCATGAATCGCCCCTACCAGGACACAACTATGTTGCAAAAATTCCGCGAGAACAAAAGACTCCAGGGCACGCTCCTCATCTCTCCCACGTTGCTGTGGATGATCGGCCTGCTCATCATCCCGCTGATCTTCACCGTCATCACCAGCTTTGGCCGCCGCGACGCCGACGGCAACGTGATCTACACCTTCACCGTTGACAACTATTTGCGACTGGCCGGCATCACCCCCGAAGGTTTCGACTCGCTGTACGTGGAAATTCTGTGGCGTTCCATCATCCTGGCCTTCCAGACGACGATCATCGTCATTTTGATGGCCTACCCGCTGGCCTACTTTGTGGCTCGCGGCCCGGCCAAACAGCGCAACACCTTCCTCTTCCTCATCCTCGTTCCGCTGTGGACGAACTTTGTCATTCGCATCTACGCCTGGATTATGATTTTGCGGACGCAGGGCGTGCTCAACGGCCTCCTCGGTTTGGTCGCCGGTTTGTTTAAAATCCCGTTTGAGCCTTTCGATTTTTACCCCTCGTCGGGCGCGGTGCTGGTGGGCATGGTCTACGAATTTTTGCCCTTCATGATCCTGCCCATTTACACTTCGCTGGAAAAGATTGACGGCTCGCTCTTTGAAGCCGCCGCCGACCTGGGCTCAAACGCCATTCGCACCTTCTTCCGCGTCACCCTGCCGCTCTCCATGCCGGGCGTGGTGGCCGGGACGATCCTAGTATTCGTGCCGGTCATGGGCACGTTCGTCGTCTCCGACATCCTCGGCGGGCGGCAGGTGTTCCTGGTGGGCAACCTCATCCAGCGCCAATTCCTCGACGCCCGCGACCCGGCCTTCGGGTCAGCCGCCTCGATCATCTTAATGATCATGACTCTGATCGTCACCATTTTCTACACCCGCCGGTTCGGCTTCGGAGAGGAGATCGCCTCAGCATGAACCTCACCAAACGCCCGCCGCTGGTTGTTGTCTCGGCCATCCTGGTCTACATTTTTCTTTACGCGCCCATCGCCGTCCTGGTGTTGTTTTCCTTCAACTCGTCGCGCACCAACATCGTCTTTGAGGGCGTGGTCAATCAGGGCGCGTGCGGCCCGTTCTACTGGTTCTGCCGATTGTTCGAGAACGACGACGTGGTGGAAGCCGCCCGCAACACCCTGACCATTGCCTTTACCTCCACCGTCCTGGCAACCATCATTGGCACCATGGCCGCCCTGGCCCTGCAACGCTATTCGTTCCCGGTCAAAACGTTTTCAGAAGCGGCGCTCTACATTCCCATCGTCATCCCCGAAATCGTGATGGGTATCGGCATCCTGGTCTTGTTCAGCGCCCTGTTCACCTGGATCAACACCACCTTCGGGCTGGCCGCCGGCCAGCGGCTCTCGCTGGGTCTTGGCACGGTCATCGTTTCGCACGTGGCCTTCAGCGTCCCGTTCGTCACCCTGGTGGTGCGCGCCCGCCTGCACGGCTTCGACAAGGCGGTGGAAGAGGCGGCGATGGATCTGGGGGCCAATGAAGTGACCACGTTCTGGCGGGTGACCCTGCCGATCATCGCTCCGGGGGTGCTGTCGGGGGCGTTGCTGGCCTTCACTCTATCGCTCGACGATTTCATCATCACCTTCTTCACCAACGGCCCCGGCTCGACGACCCTGCCCATTTACGTTTACGGTCTATTGCGCCGCATCATCACCCCGGAAGTCAACGCGCTCTCAACCGTCTGGATTTCGATGGTGCTGATCGTCGTTTTCTTTTCGCAACGATTGGAAAGCCGGGAAGCATGAACATTGAGCCACAAATCTCTTTAGGAGGAGAACATGTCGAATAAACGCACCGCAATCTGGAAGGGGCTGGCGGCTCTCGCCGTCATCAGCCTGATCCTGGCCGCCTGCGGCAGTGGGAGCGGCGCGCCCGCCGCCACCGCCGGGCCAAAAACCACCTCGAACGGCTTCATTTGCCCGGAGCCAAACCCGAAGACGTCGGTCACGTCCACCGAAGTGAACCTCTTCGTCTGGACGGAATACATTCCGCCCGACACGATTGAATGCTTTGAACTGGTCTACGGCATCAAAGTCAATCGCGACGAATACTCGGCCAACGAAGAAATGTACGCCAAGCTCTCGGCGGGAAGCACCAGCTACGACCTTGTCCAGCCCACCGATTACATCGTCAGCCTGATGATCCGCCAGGGGCTTCTGCAAAAGCTCGACAAGAGCAAACTGCCGAACTTTGGCAACCTCGACCCCAACTATTTGAACTTCGCTTTCGATCCGGGCAACGAATACACCCTGCCCTACCAGGCCGGGACGGACGCCATTGTGATCAACACCGACGCCGTAGAGAACGTGCCGCAGTCCTGGGCCGACTTGTGGAAACCGGAATACGCGGGCCGGATGGTCTTCCTGGATGACTCGCGGGCGACAATTGGCCTGACCCTGCTCACGCTCGGCTACGACGTGAACACCAAAGACCCGGCCCAGTTGAAAGAAGCTGAAACCAAGCTGGCCGAGCTGGCGGCGGGTATCAAGCTCTTCGACAGCGACAGCCCCAAGACGGCTCTCATCGCCGGCGACGCCGACCTGGGCATGACCTGGACGGGCGAGGCCTTCCTGGCCCAACAGGAAAACCCGGCCATTCAATACATTTACCCGACCGAGGGCGCGATTCTGTGGCAGGATAATTACGCTATTCCGGCTAACGCGCCTCACACCGATGCCGCCTACGCCTGGCTCAACTACTCGATGCAAGGCGATGTGTTCTGGATGATGTTGCGCGACTTCCCCTACACCAACCCCAACCAGGCCGCGCTCGATTACGCCAAAGAGAACCAAAAGGACATCTACGACGCCTACTTCAACTCGCCCATCACCAACACCCCGCCCGAGGCCATCCAGAACGGCCACCGCATTGACGACGTGGGCGACGCCACCCCGCTCTACGACGAAATCTGGACGCGGATCAAACAATAGGCCAAGACAATTATATAGACACCTATGGAGGCCCACATGCCCACTGTCAAACTCAACGTTCCTTACAGATCGCAATGGGACCCGGACGCCAAAGACCACAACGCCGACTGCGGGCCGACCTCGCTGTCTATGCTCCTTGCCGCTCTGGGCGATCCGATCTCGCCTGACCAGATGTATGCCTATATCGGCCAGCGCGGCATGAGTGAGTACACTTCGTTCGGCGACCTGACGCGGGCGGCCAAAGCCCGCAACCTGACGATGACGCGCAAGAACTTCCTGCCGGGCAAGGCCCTCGACGAACTCAAAGCCACCCTCAACGCGGGCAAACCGTTCATCGCCCTTGTCAACTATGCTTTCTGGGATCCGATTGTTCACAACGGCTTCAAGGGATCGCACTTCGTGCTGGTGACAGGCTACGACGACGATCAGGTCTTTATCCACGACCCGCTCTTCCGGGATGGCAAACCCCGGCCTGAACACAAACGCGAACAAGGCAACTTCTGCGCTTACACTTACGAACAATTCCTCGATGCCTGGGGCCGACTGGCGCAGGGAAACCCAAATTACGCCGCTCTGATCTCAGACAAGCCAGTGGGCTTCCTCACCGAGCGGCCTATGGACGCCCGCCCCGACGCGCCGCCGGCCAAACCGGCCACGCTCGACGAGACGACACGCCGCCGCATCCGGGCCAAGGCCGCTTACGAACGAAAGCCTGACCCCAATCTTGACGATCCGGCCGCCGCCCAAATGGCGTTAGCAACGCTGGGCGACTGGGGCGCGACGTGGGACACTTACACGGTGCGGCGCGGCGACAGTCTTTCCAAGATCGCCACCATGTTTTATCAGGACAAAGACTTGTGGCGAGTGGTGGTGTACTTCAACGAAATGACTCACCCCGGCCTGCTCGAAGTGGGTGAGACGCTCATGATGCCGCGCGCCACGTTTAATCCGGGCGAAGATTCTCGTGTGCCCGCCTTTGGACACGGCGGCCCGACCGGATAAAGTCACTCCCGGCCTTCCCACGGGGAAACCGCCGCGTGGCGGTTTCCCCTTTTTCACCCGTCGTATGTTCAATCCAACCGACGCACAAATCGTCTACTTGATCTTCTTTCCGCGCGTGGCCCCTGTCACCGGCCAAACCCAGCCTCCGCCTCTAAAAAAATCTGCTCCCTACTTTCTCGAACTTGACACCGAGCTGGCCGAACTCGGCCAGAGCCAGGCCGAGGTGGACGGTTGTTCGATTTCCATTCGACGGCAAGTGATTGACGGCCTGGTGCAGGCAGTGGAATGCGTTTACACGCTGGCCGACGCGCTGGCCCCGGACGGCAACTTCCGCAAGCAAACTCTGCACAACAAACTACGGGAGATGATCTTGCGCGAGGCCGGTTACAGTGGCTCGTTTTTTGAGGAGTACATGGCCGTTTGCCTGAGCGCCGCCCCGCCCGCGCCCGGCGAGTTTGTGCAGGCCAACCGCCTGGCTCTGGCTACCCTGCTCCGCAACCAGTCGCTTGGCGAGTCTGATGTAGACCAGACGTTGATCTCTCGCGCCCAGTATTCGGATCACGACCTGACGATTGTGGACTGGGAAGGCGCGCTGATCATCGCCTCGGAAGGCGACTTTCAATCCGACATTGAACTGTTGAAGATCGGCAACTACCAACTTTTGCGCTACCGCCTGCTCGACCGGGCCATTGAGCGCAATTTGGAAACCGTGCGGCGCGAACTGGCCAGCAAGCGCCGGTTGAATTTTTTGAGCGACGCCGTCCTGCGTGAGACGCTCGAACAGCGGCTGGAACTTATGCTCAACTTTGAGAAGACCGAGCAATTGCTTTTGCTCATCGGCGACTGGTACTCGGCCCAGCTTTACCGGCTGATCGTGGACGAGTTTTACATTGACGACTGGAAGACCGCCGTGCGCGGCAAGCTCGACCAGCTCGACTCCATCACCAGCGCCGTGCGCGAGAACTTCGCCTTTTCCTGGCAACGCCTGCTCGACATCGTCCAGATCGCCGGCTGGCTGATTCTGCTTGTCGGCTACTTTGTGTTGTTCTTTCTGGATGTCTGGCAAAAGAGGTAATCTTGCCCATCTCGCCCGCGTTCGTTTATACTGACAGCCTATGACCCCCTCTCACCCCAAATATTCCATCGTCGTCCCCATCTTCAACGAAGAAGAGATCATCCCCGAAATGCACCGGCGCATGTCGGCTATGCTCGACGGCCTCGACGGGCCGAGCGAACTGATTCTGGTCAACGACGGCAGTCGCGATCGTTCGCTGGCGATCATGCGCGAACTGGCCGCCGGCGACCCGCGCCTGAAAGTGCTCAGCTTCTCGCGCAACTTCGGCCACCAGATGGCAATCACTGCCGGGATCGATCATGCCGCCGGCGACGCGGTAGCGGTGATTGACTCCGACCTGCAAGACCCGCCGGAGGTGATTCCCGACCTGATCAAAAAGTGGAAAGAGGGCTACGAACTCATTTACGCCGTGCGCTCCGAGCGCAGAGGCGAGACGTTCTTCAAGAAGTTCACGGCTTCGTTCTTCTACCGCCTGATCGCCAGCATGACCGAACTCAAAATTCCGGCGGACTCGGGCGACTTCCGGTTGATGGATCGCAAAGTAGTGGAGGCGCTCAAGTCGGTGCGTGAGCACCATCGCTTCATGCGCGGGCTGTCGGTGTGGGTAGGGTTCAAACAGATCGGCGTGACTTACGTCCGGCAGGAACGCTTTGCCGGAGTCACCAAGTATCCCTTGAGGAAGATGATCCGTTTTGCCACCGACGGCATCACCAGTTTTTCGTACGTGCCCCTGCAATTTGCGACGACTCTGGGCTTTATCTTTGCCGGGCTGGCGCTGGTGGCGGCGCCGATTGTGGCCGTCTTGCGCTTGAGGGGCAGTGACTTCTTCTTTGGCCAGGCCACCACGCTCATCAGCGTCTTGCTGTTGGGCGGTGTGCAACTCATCTTCCTCGGCATCATCGGCGAATACCTGGGCCGCATTTATGATGAGGTGAAGAAAAGGCCGCTGTACATTATTTCTGAGAAGCTCGGTTTCACCACAGAGCACACAGAGAACACAGAGGAAAAACAGACCTTAAAGGTATAAGTTGACTCAGTGATCTTCGTGTTCTCTGTGGTGAGAAATAGGAGTTTGCCATGAATAACGTTTACCACCAAAAGCCGCTCGCCCCGGATGAACTGCTGGGGCATGTCGAATACGACGGCAAAGTGTACGAGAGCCGCTTCGGCCCGGATAAATATATTGGCCGCGTCGAACTCGACACTGGCAAAATCTTCGAGGCCCGCCTGGGGCCGGACAACTACCTTGGCCGCGTCCAACTCGACACTGGCAAAGTGTTCCGCCATAAACCGATGGCAATGGACGAATACCTGGGCCGGGTGGATGCCGACGGAAAATTTTTCCGCCACAAGCCGATGGCAACCGACGAGTATATCGGCAAGATCGAGGACACGACTTCTTACGCGCACGGCGGCGCAGCTTTTCTGTTATTGGTCTGGCCGCTGATTGAGGAAAAGTTGGCGGCGGAGAAGACGAAGGAAGAGAAGAGTGAAGAGGGTGGAGAGTAGCTCAAGTTGAAATGATATTTGGAGAAAACCGAGTCAAACACCTGCTGGAGACAGCACTTTCATTGTCCACTGCCGACGAGACTGAAGTCTCGGTGACGGCGGTGGACGAGTATCTCACGCGCTTTGCCAACAATGCCATTCACCAGAACGTGGCTGAGCGGGACGCGGTTCTGCAAGTGCGGGCCGCCTTTGGCAAACGGCTGGGCGCGGCGGCCACCAACGATCTCTCAGCCGAAGCGCTGGCCCGTGCTGTAGAAATTGCCTGTGAGATCGCCCGCCACCAGCCGGAGAATCCGGAATTCCCCGGCTTGCCCGACCCAAGCCCCGTTCCAGCCGTTCACTCTTTCGATGACGCCGCCGCTTCCATCACACCCGAAGCGCGGGCGCGGGCGGTGGGCGGCGTTTGCCGGGCGGCCCTGGCCGCCAACACTGTCGCCGCCGGCGCCTATTCAACCTCAAGCATCGAGTTTGCCGTCGCCAATTCACGCGGCCTGTGGGCTTATCATCCGTCTACTTCGGTTGACCTGACGTTGGCTGTGGCCTGCGGCGAGGGGACAGGATACAGCCACGGGACTTCGTGGCGGCTCGACCGGGTGAACACCGAATCGCTGGGTGCCGACGCGATTCAACGGGCTATAGCCGCCCGCGCTCCGCGCCGGGCCACGCCGGGCGAGTACACCGTCATTCTCGAACCTTACGCTGTGGCCGACATCATCGAAAGCCTGGCCTCAGAAGGCATGAGCGCGCTGGCAGTGCAGGAGGGGCGTAGTTGGATGAATGGTCGGATGGGCAAACCGGCCCTCTCGCCTCTGCTTTCAATTTGGGACGACGGCCTTGACCCGGATGGCGAACCGCAACCCTTTGATTGCGAGGGTGTGCCAAAACAGCGGGTGGACATCGTGCGCGCCGGGGTGCCAACCGCGCCAGTGTACGACACCCACACGGCGGCCCGCGAGCCGGGCCGGGCCTCCACCGGCCACGCCCAACCAGTGGACGAAGACTGGGATGGCCCCATGCCGGGCAACCTGCACCTGGCCCCCGGCGACTCAAGTGTGGAGGACATGATCCGCTCCACGAGGCAGGGGCTGTTCGTGACGCGCTTCTGGTACACCAACATTGTTTCGGAGCATGATTGTGTGCTGACGGGCACGACTCGCGACGGCACGTTTCTGATCGAGCGCGGCGAGATCGTGGGGCCGGTGCATAACTTGCGCTTCACCCAGGCGCTCGTGCCTGCCTTGAAAAACGTGGTGGCGCTGGGCAAGGAGTCGCGGCCCATCGGCGGCTACTATGGCAGTCACCGTTTGCCGGCGATGAAGGTGGAGGGGTTCAGGTTTACGGGGTGATGACCAACGTTGCGTTTTACAAGTCAGGATGCTATCATCATGCCGCCAGTACCCGGAGCCTACTCTTGAAGGAGAATTTTCAATGGCCGACAACACTCCAAGTTCCAGCGGCGCGCGTTTCAGGCAGATTATAGATAAGATTGACGAAAAGGATGGCTCACCCCAGAGCGCGCCTCAAGCGTCAGCGGCGGCCTTAGAAGCCGCTTCAGCGCCGGGCGCGGCTTCAGCGCAGATCGCCGCTCCCACAACAAAGGCGGCGACCCCGAAATCGAAGGCCGAACCGGCCAAACCCGATCGAAAGCCTCTGATGAACGATACGTTCAAAAACTTCGCCATCATGTTCTCGTTCGTCGTCAATTTGATTCTGGTGGTGGCGCTGGTTGTGTTGGGCTTGTCCTTGTTTGAAATCAAGAGAGCGATTGCCGGGCCGCTCATCGGCGGCCTGCACGACAACTTTGTGGCGATGGATCAGGCCCACATTGAAACGACCATCCCGGTCAACACCACCATTCTGGTGAATGACACGATGCCGGTGGTGTTCGACCTGCCGCTGAACCAGAACACAAACGTCACGCTTTCGGAAGACACGCTGATTACGGGCGCTTCGGTGACCATCAACGGCGGCATCCTGCAGTTGAGCAACGCGCCGACGACGATCATTCTGCCGAAGGGCACCGTCCTGCCCGTCACTCTCAATTTGACTGTCCCGGTCAGCCAGACGATCCCGGTGGCCCTCACCGTGCCGGTCAACATTCCGGTGGCGGTTGACATTCCACTCGAACAAACCGAACTTCACCAGCCGTTCTCCAGTCTGCGCAACCTGTTCGCGCCCTACAACGACGTTGTTCAGCAACTGCCCGATTCGTGGTTGCAATTGTTCACCGGGAGCCAATGATAGACGCCAAGCCTGTTTGTGATTACGAAGGCTCGAACTACCAGGCCGAGTTCTGGAATAAGGGCGGGCGCGACTATGAAGACCTGGCCGAGCGCATCGCCCTGAGGGCGATGTTGCCGGCGCAGGGCCGCCTGTTTCTGGAGATCGGCGCAGGCGCAGGGCGGCTGACGCCGACCCTGGCCGGCTTCGAGCACGTGGTGCTGTTGGATTACTCGCGCACGCAATTACAGCAAGCGCGAGCGCGGCTGGGCGATGGCCCCCGCTTCACCTACGTGGCCGCCAACGTGTATGACTTGCCGTTCGTGCCGGGCGTGTTCAACGGCGCTTCGATGATCCGCGTCATGCACCATCTGGTGGACGGGCGGGCCGCCTTGAAAGAGATTCACAATGTGATGTCAACCGGCGGCGCATTCATCCTTGAATTTGCCAATAAGCAAAACGTCAAAGCTATTCTTCGCTACTGGCTTCGCCGACAGAACTGGAGTCCGTTCTCGCCGGAACCGGTGGAGTTTGTGAAGTTGAACTTTGACTTTCACCCGCGGGCGATGCGCGAGTGGCTGGGAGAAACCGGCTTTGCTGTGGAAGCGCAGAGGACGGTATCACATTATCGTTTGAGCCTGCTCAAGCGCCTCGTCCCGGCCAGCCTGCTGGCCGCCGCCGACGGCCTGTTTCAGCCGACGGGTGAGTGGTGGCAATTGGCCCCCAGCGTGTTTGTGAAGTGCCGGGTGCAGGGCGGAAAGAAGAAGGAAATAAAGGAAATCAGGGAAATCTTCTGTTGCCCGAACTGCGACAGCAGTTTGAGCCGGAGCGGCGATGTGCTGGAGTGCTACTGTTGCGGCAAACGCTGGGGCATCAAAGACGGAATCTACGATTTCAAAGAGCCGTTATAGCGACCAAATTTCAATACAAAGACACGAAGACGCCAAGCCACCAAGTTTTTCTTTGTGGCTTTGGGGCTTCGTGCCTTCTTGGTGTAACGATTTAGATTGATGCGGAGACAGTATGAAGAACACACGCGAAGTGTATTCGGTTGAGGTGGCCGGGGTGAAGCGCGACCTGCGGCTGTTCGAGGTCAAGCCGGGCCTGCGGATCGCCATCCTCAACATTCTCGGCGACACCGAACTGGTGCAGGCGGCGGCGGTTGCCCTGGGCGAAAAACTCAAGGCCGTGAATTATGATTTGCTGGTGACGGCAGAGGCCAAGAGCATTCCACTCATTCACGCCCTGTCCGTCGTCACTGGCAAGGGCTACGTGGTTCTTCGCAAAGCCTACAAGCCCTATATGGGTGAAGCCATTGAAGCTGAGACGCTGTCCATCACCACTGGCGCAACGCAAACATTGTATCTTGACGAAAAGGATTGCGATCTGATTCATGGCAAGAATGTGGTGTTGTTGGACGACGTGATCAGCACCGGCTCAACGTTGCAGGGGATGCGGCTGGTGGTGGACAAGGCCGAGGCCGAGGTGGTGGCCGAGAGCGCAATCTTCACCGAAGGCGAACGGGCGCAGTGGGAGAACATTATCTCGCTGGGGCACTTGCCGATCTTCACAGACCCTAAGGGTCTCGCGTAGCGGACCCTTAGGGTCTGCCGAACGATATACTTTCGTAAGCAATTATTGATAATCTGTGGAGCGGAAGGAGACAAGCGATGTTAGACAAACTTTTTGGACGCAAGGAACAAGAGGAAAGTGTCAAGGAAATGGGGCGGCTTCCCCCCGGTCAGTCGCTCACCCAGCGTTTCCCCGTTCTGCATTACGGCCCGGTTCCTAAATTCAACCCGGCGACGTGGGATTTGCGCGTCTTTGGCGAAGTGGAAGAGGAGAAACGCTGGACGTGGGACGAGTTCAATAAACTGCCGCGCACCAAAGTGACAATGGACCTTCACTGCGTGACTCGCTGGAGCAAGTTCGACACCGACTGGGAAGGCGTGCATCTGAAAACGTTGCTGGATGAGGGCATCATCAAGCTCAAGCCGGCGGCCAGGCATTTGCTTCAACACTGCGAATACGGTTTCACCGTCAACGTGCCGGTGGAAGTGGCCCTGCAACCGAACTTCCTGCTGGCCACTCATTTCAACGGCCAACCGCTCGACCCCGATCACGGCTATCCCTTGCGCGGCGTCATTGGCGCAGTTCCTGGCACAGAGCATAAAACGCCATATCTCTGGAAAGGCGGCAAGTGGGTTCGCGGTCTGGAGTTTCTGGCGAAGGATCAGTTAGGCTTCTGGGAACAGGCCGGTTACCACAACGAAGCCGACGTGTGGAAAGAACAGCGGTTTGCCTACGACAGTTAGCGGCTTCGGTCATTTCTGATAAAAGCGGCGGGTTGAGACAACCCGCCGCTTTTTATTTCGGCTCCACCAGCTTGAATGTGAAAACACTTAACGCAAGGGCGCAAAGCCGCCAAGAAATGAACAGGTTTTTCTTTGCGCCCTGGCAACTTCGCGGCTTTGCGTTAAAAATTCCCGTTAAACCCGGAAGAGCCTTTATTTCTCAAACGGCCAGGTGCTACAATGAGCCTTGATGGACTTTGCAACAAAACGAGCGCAGATGGCGCGCAAGCAATTGCGCTGGCGTGGCATCACCGACCGGCGGGTGCTGGCCGTAATGGGCGAACTACCGCGTGAGCAGTTTGTGCCGCCGGAGTTTCGCTCCGATGCTTATGAAGACCGGCCTCTGCCCATCGGCTGTGACCAGACGATCTCTCAGCCTTTCATTGTGGGCCTGATGACGGAAGCCTTGCATCTGGCCGGCGGCGAAGCGGTGTTGGAAGTTGGGACGGGGGCAGGGCAGAGCGCGCGCCGTTTGACGCGATTATCGTGACGGCGGCGGCCCCCTTCATGCCGCCTTCGTTGCTCGAACAACTCAAGCCGGTCGGCCGCATCGTCATCCCCATTGGCTCAGAACAGGATCAGGAACTTGAGTATTGGGAGCGGACCGGGGAGACGTGGCGCACCCGGCGGCTGGCCCCGGTGCGATTTGTGCCGCTGGTGGGAGAAGAGGGGTGGAGACACTTGTAAGGGCGCGGCGCTCGCGCCCCTACTTTTTTCGCGTCGGGCGTTTCTTGGCCGGGCGCTTTTTCTTAACCGCCTTTTTGGGTGGCTGACGCTCCCGATCCTCGTCATGCTCGCGGTCGTGGCCCTTCATCAACTCGCGTAAACGTTTCTGCACGGCGGCGTGAAGGGTGTTGTCGGGGAAGCGGCCATCTTTTCGGACTCCGGCGGGGACGCCGGTGAGGATTTCAATTCCTTCGTCCACCGTCTCCACCGGCCAAACGTGGAACCGGCCCGCCTCCACCGCCGCCACCACTTTTTCGTTCAACATCAATTCGCGGACATTGGCCGCCGGGATCAACACCCCCTGATCACCGGTGAGGCCGCGCGCTACGCACACGGCGAAGAAGCCCTCAATCTTTTCGTTCACCGCCCCGATCGGTTCCACCCGGCCTTTTTGATCCACCGACCCGGTGACGGCCAGCGATTGTTTGACCGGATGACCTGACAGGCTGGAGAGCAAGGCATACAGTTCGGCGCACGAGGCGCTGTCACCTTCGATGTGGCCGTAGTTTTGCTCAAAGGTGATGTGGGCCGAAAAGGAGATCGAGCGGTGGGCGGCGTAGGTGGCATTGAAGAAGCTGGAAAGTGTGAGCACGCCCTTGTTGTGCAGTGGCCCGGCCAGGTTGGTCTCGCGATCAATCTGGCCGATGCCGCCATGACCGACAAAGGTGCGGGCGGTGAGTCGGCTGGGGAGGGCAAAGGCGTAATCACCCGAGTCAGTCACGCTCAGGGCGTTCACCTGTCCGATGGCTGAGCCTTCAGTATCAATGAACACCGAGCCTTCGAGAATGTCGTTGCGTAACGCTTCTTCGACTTTGTTGGAACGGTAAACCTTTTCGTCGAGGGCGGCCATCACGTCGGTTGCGGTAACGGTCTCGCGCCCAGCCCGGGCGGCGCAGTGGTTGGCTTCGCGCAAGAGATCGGTCACTTCGCCAAAACGCGCGCTCAACTTGAACTGATCATCTGCCGCGCGCGCGCCGTACTCGATCACTTTCGCGACTGCGCCCCGATCGAACGGGCGCAGTTTTTCTTCGGCGCAACGGGCGGCAATGAAGCCGGCGTATTGCCCTTCGGTTTCCGGCGTGCGCGGCATGCGGCTGGAGAAGTCGGCTTTGACTTTGAAGATGGAGCCGAAGTCTTCGTCGGTGTCAAAGAGGTGATAGTAGACCCAGGGCACGCCGACGAGGACGACTTTGAGATCAAGCGGGATCGGTTCCGGGTCGAGGGTCTTGGTGGAACCGGCGCGAGCGGGGATGTCTTCGGTGCGAACGTAGCCGGAGAGCAGAGAGCGTTTGAGGGCATCCCAGGCCAGCGGCTCGTAGAACACATCGCGGGCGCGCAGGACGAGATAGCCGCCGTTGGCGGCGTGCAGAGCGCCGGTTTTGATCAGGGTGAAGTCGGTGGTGAGGACGCCGAAGCGCGACTCTTGTTCGATGCGGCCCAGGAGTTTGCCGTACGTGGGGTTGAGTTCGACGACGACGGGCGCGCCCTGAGTCCGGCTGTGATCCACCACCAGATTCACCGTGTACTGGCGGAAGTCGGGCGGCGGCGGCTTCACCCCAGACTCCGGTTGGGCGTCGTCAACGGGCAAGAAGTCGGCGACGTGATCAATCACGTCCTGCCGCACTTCGTTTAAATAGAGAATCGTTTCTTCGGAGGCGGCATACTTGGCTTTGAGATCATTCAGGTGGCCGTCGGCCACTGCCGCGCCCACTTGCCGGTTGAGGTCGCGTTGCGCGTCCTTTGCGGCGCGTTCGAGATTGCGAATCGCGCGAAGCATATTTTCCAGATCGTCGTTCAACTCGCGGCCAACCGCCTCAAAATTTTTGCGCTCGGCTTCGGGCAGAGCCTCATAGATTTCGGTGGTGAGAGGCTGGCCGTTGCGCGCCGGATTGAGCATCCAGCCGCCGGGCGTTTGCAAAAGGACAAAACCGGCGGCGACGGCCTTGTGTTGAAATTCGTCGAAGAGGCGGCTGCGGTCGGCTTCAAAATTGCGGCGGCCCTGGTTGCGGGCTTCGAGATACGACTCTTGCTCGAAGGCTTGCGGCAGGTTGCGGCGAAGATAATCTATCAACGCCGCCATGTCGTCGCGCAAGGCAACGCCCAGCCCGGCAGACAGGTTGAGGGCGCGCGGCTTGTGCGGCTCGGCGAAGTTGTTGACGTACATCCAGTCTTGCGGCGTGGGGCGGCCGGCGGCGCGCTCGCGCAGGAAGCGGCCAATGGCCGTAGTGCGGCCAGTGCCTTCTTCGCCCAGCACGAAGATATGGTAACCGGGGCTGTCAATGCCAATGCCGAACTCGATGGCTTTGAGTCCGCGCGGCTGGCCGATGATGTCGGAACTGACCGGCAGGTCGGCGGTGGTTTCAAAATTGAATGAGGCCGGATCGCAGACGCGGCGAAGTTGGGAGGGCGTGAGAGGAGTTGGAGGCATGGATAGAGTCAGAATTTAGAAATTGGAAGCTGGAGGTTGGAAGCCGGAAACGCTCTTGGTCTGGCGTGGACTTCCAACCGCTGGCGCAAACTTCCAATCTCCAAGTTCTAATCTCTACTTGCCAAGCCGCATGGGCATGATGACGTACAAGAAATCATCGCGCCCGACTGCGCGAACAAGACCGGGGCTGGTAGAGGTGGCCGTTTCGAGAGCAACGTTGGGTGTGTCTACCACGCTTAAGACATCGGACATAAATTTGACGTTGAAGGCGATCTCCAGCGGCTTGCCCTCAATGGTAGCATCGAGCCTGGTCTCATTGGAACCCGTCTCTGCCGCCTGAGCGTCAATCTCCACCACCCCCGGCGTCATCTCCTCACCAGGCGTGATCTTGAACCGGGCGGTGTGAGCGTTCTCGCGGGCAAAAATATCAGCGGCCTTGCAGGCTTTGCGGAACGAATCGGTGGACATGACACTGCGCGTTTGATACGAGCGCGGGATGATGTGCTGATAATCGGGGAAGGCGCCTTCGATGAGTTGCGAGACCAATTCAACGTCACGCAAGTGGAAGATGACCTGACCACGGCCAGGCGGGAGTGTCATGACTGCCGCTTCCTCTTGATCGCCGACCACACGCGCCAGTTCGGCCAGAGCGCGAGCCGGGATGATGGCCATCACTGGCTCCAGAATTTTGGAGGACAAATTGGCCGTCCGAACTGCAAGCCGGAAGCCGTCGGTGGCGGCGAAGGTGACGGTTTCCCCTTCCACTTTGACGAGCACCCCGGTGAGGATCGGGCGGGCGTCGTCGGTGGCGGCGGCATACACCACCTTCTCAATCATATCGCGCAAGTCGTTCTCATTCAGATGAATGCCGTGCTTGAGTTCGGCCTGAGGGATGATGGGGAACTCCTGGGCGTCAATACACTTCACGTCGTTGTTGAACGCCCCGCCACGCACGTTGAGCGTTTGAGTGCGGACGGTGAGGCCCATTTCCATCTGGCCGGAGGGCAGGGCGCTGACGATGTCGGCGAAGGTTTTGGCCGGCACGGTGGTGGAGCCGTCTTCTTCAACCTTGGCTCCAATCCAACAGGTGATCGCCATCTCCAGATTAGTTGCCGACAGGCGCAGGCGCGAATTGTCGGTGGCAAGCAGGATGTTGCCCAACACCGGCAGGGTGCTGCGCGAAGCAACGGCGCGGCTGACAATGCTCAATCCTTTGGCGAGATTCTCTTGCAGGCAGGATACTTTCATATTGGCTCCTCTCAGGCTGTGGGCGCAGTATACCAAGAGATGAGAGGGTATTCAAGCACAGAGCCGGAGGTTTGTTTCCAATCTTGTGCGACAAAGCAAAAGCGCGCCTCGACAAGCGCGCCTTTGTCTTACCTGTTATCGTGTAAGCCGTCTCAGGGGTTGTCGAACCGCGACTCGTCCAATTGCCGCCTGAGCTTCTCTTCAGCCGACATCTCGGCCACCGGCGTTTCGGGCCGGGCCATCGCCAATTCCGCCGCTTCGGCTTCGGCCAGCTTCTCACGACTCGCCCGTCTCACGAAACTCCACTTGCCACAATGATCACAGCGATCGAACTTGCCGCCGACGGCGTTGAGGCTCCACCAGTGAATCGAGAATGGCCGGCTACACTTTGGGCAGATAGCGCCGCCCAGCAAGCCATACTTGCGTGGCGCGCCCAGCGGCAACGCCGACTTTCCGCCAGACAGCGAACTCCATAACTGAATGCCAACGCCAAACAAGATCGCCACGCCTACCAGGCTGAATAACGGGATCATGATGGCACGCGCGGCGGCCCAACCAACTTCGGCAGAGACGAACTCGAAGCGCCTGACGTTGGAGTTCAACGTTCGCCCGTCAGGTGTTTGCCCGACAGCGGTCAGGTTGTGCCAACCGAAAGGGTAATCTTCAGTATCAAAGTCAATTCTGAAAGGCGGCTCAGTCACGGTCGCCACGGCCGCCCCGTCAATCTTGAACGTCGCCGAAGTCAGCGGCGGCGAGTCCACAAGCTCCATTCGGAAGTTGCCCTGAATCTGACTGCCGCCGCCGTAGCCAAAGTTGCGGCGCACAGCCAACTGCAACTCTTCATCTTGCGCTAACACAGGCAGAGCCAGGCCGCAAAGGACCGCTACGCGAAGAACCGCAAAGATTTTTCGAGTTAGCATACGGCCTCACTTCCACTTGGTCAAAATCGTCTCGCGCTGGAAGAGGCGCGCGCCGAGATAAATCAGCCCGATGTCAACCAGAGCCAGCACCCCGACGGCGAGCATCATAAATTGAAGGTTGAGGACGATCACCCCGGCCAACTGCCCAAACAGCACGCCCAGCAGTGGCACAATGATGACGGCGGCGGTTTGCTCGGCCACACGCGGGTCGGTGACGCGCGAGGAGACGATGATGGCAAAGTTGACGGCCATCACCGCCATGAGCGGCCCGGCCACAAAAATCGCCAACAGCCACACCGGGCTGAAAATGCTGGCCAGCACAACGGGCTTGCCGCCAACCAGCGGCACGCCAATGACGAAAACGCCAAACCCCAGCCAGGTGGCCAGCACCGCCGGAATCGTGGCGGCCAAACTTTTGCCAGTCAGCAATTCAACCGTGCTGATCGGCGTCGCCAACAGCGGCTCCAGGCTCCGGGTGGTCTTCTCGCCGACGATGCTGTAAGCGGCGATTGAAACCGGGATGATGAGCGGCATCATCATGAACAACAGCAGGAACTGGTTGATGAGGAAAATTTGCAGGCAGTCGCCAGCCGGAATGTCCCCGCACACTTCAAAGAATTGAGGCGGGATGTCGGTCACGTCGCCGCCGGCATCGCCAGAAATGGATCGGGTGGTGTAAAGAATGATCAACGGCAGGGCAGTGAAAAGCAGAGGCAGGAAGGCGACGGTGAACAGCACAATCCGGTTCTTGAACACCTCGGCCCACTCTTTGTCAACAATCGTTTGAATCTTGTTCATAGCACTGGGTTCTCCACAGCAATCCACAGATTGAGACAGGTTATCCACACCTTAGCGTTCGTCGTTGCGGATAAACTGCAAATAAATGTCTTCCAACGAGTGTCGAAGCTCGCCCACAAATTGCACCTCGGCCCCGGCCTCAACAAGTTGGCGGATGATGATCGGATTGTGCTCTTCAGGGCTGTCCAGCCCCACCACCAGCCTGGCGTCTACGGCCTGGGCCTCTTTCACAAACGGCAGGCCGCGCACAGCCTCAACCCAGCCCGGCTCCAGCCGTTTCATATGAAACACCACCCGCCGCCCGAACAGCCGCTGGCGCAAATTGGCCGGCGAGTCCACTGTGATCAGCCGCGTCTTGAAGATGCCGATCCGCCCGCACAGCCGCTCAGCCTCGTCCAGGTTGTGGGTGCACATGAAAATCGTCCGCCCCTCAGCCTTCAACTCGGCAATAAAGTCGCGCACCAGCTTGGCCGCCTCCGGGTCCAGGCCGCTGGTCGGCTCGTCCAGGAACACCAGCTTTGGCTCGTGCAACAGGGCGCGGGCAATGGCCAGCTTCTGCCGCATCCCTTTGGAGAAACTCCCGGCCTCGTCGTGCCGCCGCTCCCACAGCCCCAGCATCCGCAGGTATTTTTGCGTCTGCCCGGCCACGTCCTTCACCCCGTACAGGTTGGCGAAAATTGTCAGATTCTTCTCGGCGCTCAAACGGTCGTACATGCCGGGGGTCTCGGTCAGGATTCCAACGCACTGGCGAATGGCTCCGTCGTCCTTGCCCACCTCCAGCCCGTTGATAATGGCCCGGCCACTCGTCGGCCCAATCAGGCTGGTGAGCATCCGCACCGTCGTCGTCTTCCCGGCCCCGTTCGGCCCCAGAAAGCCAAACACCTCGCCTTCCTGCACCGTCAGGTCAAGCCCCTCAACTGCCGTAATCGGCTGGCCGTTTTTGGGGGCCGGAAAACGCTTGGTCAATCCTTCGGTTTGAATCATGTTGATGTCCTATTTGATGAACTGAGACTCGCGCAACTTCTCTTCGAGATCAGACTCCGCACGGGCAACCACGACCGGCGCCGGGGCGACCGTCACTGCTGTGGAAACCGGCTCCTGCAAAGGAGCCTCCTCCGACGACCGCAGGGCAAGCACGATGCCCAAACTCACGGCGGCCAAACCGGCCAGAACTGCCTCCGACCAGTACGCGCCCCAGAGCGTAAACACATACAGTACAACCGCATCCACGGTAGCATGCCACAGAATCGCCGCTCCAAGCCACCAAACCTGCTTGCGCCTGAACACCTGCAAAACCATCACCGCCAGCGAGAGATGCAGGCACAACGCCAAAGCCCGTTCGACTGCGCCCAGCAAACCAAAATACCAGGGCGCGGCCCAGTAATCGGCAAGTTGCTTTTGCAGAGCGGCCAGTTGTTCGGCAGTGAGCGGCAGAGTGGTCAAGTCGGTGTCTCGCAAGGCGGCCAACTGCACAAAGGCGATGCCGGCCAGCACGCCGAGGAGAATGGCCTCGATGCCGCCATGCCCGGCCCCGAACATCAGCGCCTCGCGCCACGTTCGCGCCGACCTGATCCACCAGCGGTAAACGGCGTAGCGGGCCGTCTCCTCGCACAGTCCGGCAGT
>JACPWC010000090.1 GCA_016197225.1 Chloroflexota bacterium | reverse complement strand
GTCGAAGGCGTGCAACCGTGCATTGACTTTGCCCACCTTCATGCCCGCCACGGCGACGGCTCGGTGAATTCTTACGCCGAGTGGGACGCTCTGCTCAAGAAGCTGAAGAAGAAGCTGGGCGCGTCGGCACTCAAGAACATGCACATCCATCTTTCCGGCATCGAGTACGGCCCCAAAGGCGAAAAGAAACATCTGCCCTTCGCCGACGCCGACTTGAAGTACAAAGCCCTTTTCAAAGCCCTGGCCGACCACAAATGTTCGGGCCGCATCCTCTGCGAAAGCCCGAAGATGGAAGAAGACGCGATGTTGTTGATGAAGGCCTGGAACAAAATTGTGAAATGACAAATGACAAATGTAAAATGACAAATTAGACTGGCCCTCTATTTGCCATTAGTCCTTCGTCATTTGTCGTCCGTCATTCCTCATGCCCTTCTCCACTGCCTCCCGCGTCTCCACCTTCGGCACCACAATTTTCGCCGAGATGACGGCGTTGGCCGCCCGACACAACGCCATCAACCTCTCGCAAGGCTTCCCTGACTTCGACGGGCCAAACGAAGTGAAGACCGCCGCCATCGCCGCCATCCAATCTGGCAAGAATCAATATGCTCTCACCACCGGCCAGCCCGACCTGCGCCGGGCCATCGCCGACCACGCCCGCCGCTTTTACAACCAGGCCGTCAACCCGGAGACCGAAGTCACCGTCACCAGCGGCGCAACTGAAACGCTCTTCGCCGCTTGCCTGGGCCTCCTCAACCCCGGCGACGAAGTCATCCTCTTCGAGCCGTTCTACGACGTTTACGCGCCGGACGT
The DNA here is from genome assembly GCA_016197225.1 of Chloroflexota bacterium. Lineage (NCBI taxonomy): Bacteria > Bacillati > Chloroflexota > Chloroflexota bacterium. The sequence goes on along the minus strand of JACPWC010000090.1, from coordinate 25,556 downwards.
GCTGATGGCCGGCGGCGTGCCGCGTTTCCTGCCTTTGAGTCCACCGGACTGGAATTTCGATCCTGACGAATTGGCCTCCCTCTTCAACAACCGCACCCGGGCCATCATCGTCAACACGCCCCACAACCCCACCGGCAAAGTCTTCACCCGCGCCGAACTTGAACTCATCGCCGCGCTTTGCCAACAGTGGAACGTCATTGCCGTCACCGACGAAGTGTACGAGCATCTGGTGTTCGACGACGCCCAACACATCCGGCTGGCGACCCTGCCGGGCATGGCCGAGCGCACGGTGACGATCAGCAGTCAGGGCAAGACCTTCAGCTTCACCGGCTGGAAAGTTGGCTGGGCCATCGCCCCGCCCGACCTGACTCTCGGCATCCGCCGCGCTCACCAGTTCATCACCTTCGCCACCGCCACACCCTTTCAGCATGCCGCGGCCCTGGCCCTCACCCTCGACGACGAATACTTCACCTCGCTCGCCGCCGACTACCAGCGCAAGCGTGATTTTCTAGCGAATGTTTTGCGCGACGCCGGATTGGAAGTGTCGGTTCCTGCTGGAACGTATTTCATCATGGCCGGAATTGGGCCATTGGGTTTTGACGACGATGTGGCCTTTTGCCGCCATCTCACCACCGAGGTCGGGGTAGCCGTCATTCCGCCCTCAGTGTTTTACTCCGACGACCACAAACCGCTGGGCAAAGGCTACGCCCGCTTCGCCTTCTGCAAAACAATGGACACGCTGGAGCGCGCGGCGGAGCGACTCGGCAAATTAAAGACATCGGATTAAGCGAATTGAACGGATGATCCGCTAAATTCGAGCGAAGTGTCCGTTGTTCAAACCATGAACCGAATTTGCTTCGGCGACAATCTCCCAATTCTCCGATCTCTCCCCTCCGAGTCCGCCCAACTGATCTACATTGACCCGCCTTTCAACACCGGCAAGAGGCAATCCCGGTCGCAGTTGAAAACGGTTCGGGACGAAAACGGCGACCGCACCGGATTCAAAGGCCAGCGTTACAAGACTATCCAACTCGGCCAACATTCCTTCTCCGACGCTTTCCCCGCTTTCCTTGATTTTCTTCAGCCTCGCCTGGTTGAAGCGAAACGCATTCTCGCCGCCAACGGCTCGCTCTACTTTCATATTGACTACCGCGAAGTTCACTACTGCAAACTTCTGCTCGACGAGATTTTTGGGCGCAACTGCTTTTTGAACGAGATCATCTGGGCCTACGATTACGGCGCGCGGACGAAGAAGAAGTGGCCGCCCAAGCACGATAACATTCTGCTTTACGCGAAAGACCCGGCCAACTATATTTTCAATTACAGCGAACTCGAACGAATTCCCTACATGGCCCCCGGCCTCGTCGGGCCGGAGAAGGCGGCGCGTGGCAAGACGCCCACCGACGTTTGGTGGCACACCATCGTTAGCCCGACCGGCAAAGAGAAGACCGGCTACCCGACACAAAAGCCGCTCGGCATTCTCAAGCGCATCATTCAGGCCTCATCCAAACCGGGCGACACAGTGCTGGACTTCTTTGCCGGAAGCGGCACGACCGGCGAAGCGGCTTATCAATTAGGGCGCAAGTTCATTTTGATTGACAACAACAGGCAGGCGATTGAGGTGATGAAGAAACGATTCTCACATTTGCCCGATGTAACATGGCGCAAATAAGCTCCGCAACATGACTTCTCGCGAGGCAAAATTACAGGCCCTGCACACACAAATTCGGGCTTGCCTCAAATGCCAAGAGGCGGGATACTGGATTGCGCCGGGCGCGGTGGTGCGCGGCGCTCACTCGGCCAAAGTGATGACGATTGGACAAGCACCCGGCCCGACTGAGGCCGTGGTCAAGCGCCCGTTCAACGCCGGAAGCGGCAAGCGGCTGTTCGAGTGGCTGGGCCGGGCCGGGTTCGACGAAGAGACGTTCCGGGCCACGCAATACATGACTTCGATCACCAAGTGTTACCCCGGCAAGAGTCTGGACGGAAATGGCAAACGCCAATCTCACGGAGACCGCGTCCCGACCAGAGAAGAGCAAACTCTTTGTCGCCCCTGGCTCGATCAGGAAATCGCCCTTATCAATCCCAAACTCATCATCCCCATCGGGCGACTGGCAATTGGGTTGTTCTTTGATAATCAACTGCCATTGGAGAAAATCATCGGCACGCAACTCAAGCAGGGTGAGCGCCTCATCATTCCCCTGCCCCACCCGTCGGGCGCCAGCACCTGGTATCAGCAGGAGTCAAACCGGGCGCTGGTCAACAAAGCAATCAGGTTAATCGCCAAACAACGCAAAGCTCTCAACCTTTTAGGAGAACGATCATGAACATCACCGTCACTCGCGGCGACATCACCGAACAATCGGCGGCGGCTCTTGTCGTCAATCACTTTGAAGGTTTGCAAAGCCCCGGCGGGGCCACCCGCGCCCTGGACGCCAAGCTCAACGGCGCCATTCGCGCCCTCATCGCCAGCGGAGACTTCAAAGGCAAGCTGGGCGAGACAGCGGTGCTCTACCCTCACGGCGAGATTTTATCCACGCGAGTCATTCTGGTGGGACTGGGCCGTTCGGACGAATTCTCTTTGGATCGAGCGCGGCAGGCCGCCGGGGCCGCCGCCACCCGGGCCGTGGGGCTTGGTTGCCGCTCCCTGGCCTCCGTCGTCCACGGCGCGGGCGCGGGCGGGCTGGAGGCGCAAGCCGCGGCCCGGGCCGTAGCTGAGGGTACTGAGCTTGGCGCTTACCAATTCAACGAATACAAATCCAAAGGCGAGAGCAAAACTCTGGCCAATGTCACCCTCATCGAAATGGATGAGGCCAAAATCCCGGCCATGCAAACCGGCGCAAATGAGGGGCAGGCCGTCGGCGAATGCGCCAACTTCGCCCGCGACCTTGTCAACCAACCGCCCAACATCTGCACCCCGGCCTACATGGCGGCCAAAGCCGAGCAAATCGCCGCCGCCTTCGGCCTCAAATGCAAAATTCTCGACATGCCCGAAATGCGCGAGTTGGGCATGGGCGCACTGCTGGGCGTGGCTCAGGGTTCGGACGAGCCGCCCAAGTTCATCATTCTGGAATATTGGCCCGGCGCAACCGCCACCAGCGAGCAAGCGCCGGTGGTGCTGGTAGGCAAGGGCGTCACCTTCGACACCGGCGGCTACTCCCTCAAAACCGCCGCCGACATGCCGGAAATGAAGTCCGACATGGGCGGCGCGGCGGCTGTCATGGGCGCAGTCCGGGCCGCCGCCATGCTCAACCTGCCCAAGCCAGTCATCGGGTTGATACCAACCGCCGAAAACATGGTGAGTGGCGGCTCCTACCGCCCAAGCGACGTGCTGACCGCCCTCAACGGCAAAACTATAGAAATCACCAACCCCGACGCCGAAGGCCGCCTCCTGCTGGCCGACGCCCTGGCCTACGCCAAACGCTACAACCCGGAAGCCGTCATTGACCTGGCCACCCTGACCGGAGCGGCTATGATCGCCCTCGGGCGCGGCGGCGCGGCGGCAGTGTTCAGCGTCCACGACCAGCTTACCCAGAAAATTATGGCCGCCAGCCAGGCCAGCGGCGAGCGTGTCTGGCAATTACCGCTCTACCCCGACTATCGCGAGTGGATGAATTCGGATGTGGCCGACATCAAAAATAGCGCTGGCGACCGATACGCTGGAACCGGGGTGTCTGCCGCCTTCCTGAAAGACTTTGCCGAGGGCTACCCCTGGGCACACATTGACATCGCCCCGGTAGCCTTTGCCGCCAAAGGTCAAATTGTCAGGCCCTATGGCCCGGCCGGCGCCACAGGGTTCGGCGTAAGGCTCTTAGCGGCCATGTTACAGCTAGCCGACGGTTAAGCTTTTTAGCAGCCGTAACTTTTATTTTCGAGAAGCGACTTAGAGTAATAACATAGTACCATAGCACACGTCGGTAGAAATCCGTCGCTGGTTCCCGCGTTTGTTGAGCAAGCACCCCCAGGCACGACACCGCTCTACTACAGGTACAGGGCAGCATTCAGGCATACAACGCTCCTCAAAACAGCGGAAGATTTCCGCCGCTGTGTACTGGTCACTCAAGTGTTGGCTTGTGCATATTGTCTGTCATGAGCCTGGCTGTCTCTTCCAAGTCTTGTAATTAGGCAAGCACCACTTATATCTTTACCCATTTTTGACATTTTGTAAGTTTAATTACTCATTAACAGTTATGTTACATAGCTTGTTTTTCAGGTATTTTTGTTAATTGTATGAAACATCTACGCTGGTCTCTTTTAGCCCTGCTCATTCATCTGGCCGTCTTCTACAACATTGAACGGTTAGACTTTGGGCGGCAAAGCATCATTGATATCCAGTCCTTCGTTTACGTTCTGGGTCTCTTGGCGCTCGTTTCAATTATCTTTATTCCAACCCTGTGGCGTTTACATGTGTCTGCGCCGCTCAGCTTATGGCTTGGTGTCTACATAATCTGCCGAGTAACCTTTTTCAATGACCGGCCCTTGCTGGGCGGGATTGACACCTATCTGACTATTACCGAACTGGCCGCCCTTTCTCTGCTAATTGTCCTGACACACAATGTTGCGCGAGACTTGCATGACTTCGAGGAAGCCGTCAAGAACATCACCTTTGCCGATGTCAGCCGCCGCGTGCAAAAGCTCGAGGACGCCAGCGAAAACATCCAGCTTGAACTTATCCGTAGCCGCCGCCATCACTACCCTCTTACAATCATGCTCGTCGAACCGGACGCTAAATCAATCAGAGCCATTTTGCACCGCACTGTTCAGGAAGTGCAACAAGCGATGATAGCCCGTTATGTTATTACGAGCCTGGCCCGTGTTATTAGCAAACAACTTCGCCGGACGGACATGGTCTTAGACCAACACGAACGAGGCCGTTTCATTATCATCAGCCCCGATACCAGCGCTTCAAACTCAGACATCCTGGCGCAACGGATTAAAGCTGCCGCCGCCGAACAACTGGGTGTCATCGTCTCCTGCGGGGTGGCCTCCTTTCCCGATGAGGCCCTGACTTTTGAAGAACTGGTGCATCAGGCAGAAACCAGTTTGCAATCTTCGGACAACGCTTTATCAAAACTACCTGTTTACACTCCCAACGAGGTTAATCAGCGATGATATCTTTAAGCACAAAGCAACACCTCGGTTCCGATCAATACGAATGGCTGGAGAAGATCAAACCCGGCCAATCTTTGCTTGGCAAGCACGGCTACCTTGTTACCAAACGAATCATGGACCTGGTTATCGTGCTCATGTCTTTGCCTATCGTCCTGCCTGTGCTCGGCCTGTGCGCCTTATTAATCAAGTTGGAGTCGCCGCGCGATCCGGTTCTATTCAAGCAACAACGGACCGGCAAAAATGGCCGAATCTTTGGCATGTACAAATTCCGCACCATGGTTGTCAACGCCGAAGAACTTAAAAAAGAACTCAGTCACCTCAACGAATTGCAGTGGCCCGATTTCAAAATCACAAATGATCCCCGCATCACCCGGGTAGGCCGATTTTTGCGAAAGACCAGCCTGGACGAATTGCCTCAGTTGCTCAACATCCTGACAGGCGACATGAGCCTGGTTGGCCCGCGCCCCACCTCTTTTTCGGCAAAGACTTATGACCTCTGGCACACCGAACGGCTGGACGTGCAACCCGGCCTGACCGGGTTATGGCAAATTGTCGGGCGCGGCACCACCGAGTTTGACTATCGCCTGCGTCTGGACATCGCCTACATCGAGCGCCGGTGCTTATGGCTCGACACCCAGATTCTGATCCGCACCATAACTGCTGTGCTGGAGCAACGAGGGGCGCGTTAGTGGAGCCGGAAATCGGCCCGGACCTTGCGGCTGGTTTGAGCAAAGTCGCTTACATCGTCTCGCGCTTTCCCACCATCGCCGAAACTTTCATACTCTACGAGATTCTGGCCCTTGAGCAAACCGGGTTAGCCGTCGAAGTTTTTTCACTCCTGCGTCAGCAAGAGAAAGTTGTCCATCCCGGCGCAGAGGCGCTTGTCAAGCGGGCGCATTATGGTCGTTTCATTTCCAGCGCAACTCTAACCGCACAACTTTACTGGCTCAGTCGAAAGCCGCTGGCTTACATTTCCTGTTGGTGGCGTGCCGTCCTCGGCAGCCTCTTCTCCCCCAAATTCCTGATACGCTCGCTCGCCGTTGTCCCTCAGGCCGCCTTATTTGCGCGCCAGATGCAGGCCCTGGGAGTTCGGCACGTTCACGCTCACTGGGCCACCCACCCAACATTGGCCGCTTATGTCGTCCACCGCCTCACCGGTCTACCCTATAGCTTCACTGCCCACGCCGACGACATCTATGTTGAACGCCCCATGTTGGCTGAAAAGATTCGGCGGGCCAGTTTCGTCGTCACCATCTCTGAATATAACCGGCAATTTCTGGCCGAGCTTTACGGCGCGAGCGCCGAAAAGAAAATCGTCGTCATTCACTGCGGGGTTGACTCTTCCGTCTTCCAGGCCCGGCCCGCCAAGCAACAAGCTACGCCTTTCACCATTATCTGCGTTGCGCGGCTGGAGGAGAAAAAGGGACACACCTTTCTTATTCAGGCCTGCGCCAAACTTAACGCCCGAGGCATCCCATTTCAATGCCTGCTGATCGGCGAAGGCGGCAACCGGCCCCGGCTTGAACAGCAAATTGCCAGGCTTGGCCTCGCCCGGCAAGTCTCTCTGCTTGGGCAACAGCCGCGAGATCGAGTCAGCGCCTTGATGTCTCAAGCGGATGTCATGGTTTTGCCCAGCGTAACAACCGCCAGCGGCCGCAAAGAAGGCATTCCTGTTGCCCTGATGGAAGCCCTGGCTTCAGAACTGCCAGCCATCGCCACATCCATCTCCGGAATTCCTGAATTGGTGGAAAATAATCGGACTGGCATATTAGTACCTGAACGCGATGTGGAAGCGCTTGCAGAAGCCTTGTTTCGGTTATACTACGAGCCTAAGCTGGGTGAACAGCTTGGCGCTGAAGGGCGACGAAAGGTCTTGCGCGAGTTTGATTTGAATAACAACGCCGCTAAACTGCTTGCTCAGTTCAAGCACAGCCAGGCCTCTCAGTCTATAGCACCCCCCTTGCCCGGTTCACCAGCCAAAATTTAGGGAACATACAGCAATGATCACTACCATCATCTGGTGGCTCTTTTGGGGAGCCTTCGGCCTGATTTTGTATACATACATCGGTTTCCCCGCGCTGGTTGCCTTGCGCGGGCTAATCGCGCCGCGGCGGGTCAAACGTGGCGACGATAAGCCAAGTGTCAGCATTATTATTGCCGCCTACAACGAGGCGGAAGTCATCACTAAAAAACTAAACAATCTTCTCAGGCTTGATTACCCACGCCAACAATTGGAAATCATTGTCGCCTCCGACGGTTCCGACGACGGCACGAACGATTTGGTTTTGCAGGTCAAGGCGCCCGAAGTCCGGCTCCTGGCTCTGCCCCGTCAAGGCAAAAACCATACCGTCAATGCCGCTGTCGCCTCAGCCAGGGGTGATATTCTCGTCTTCAGCGACGCCGACAGCATGTTGGCCTCGGATGCCTTGCGCCATCTGGTGGCTCCCTTCGCCGACCCCGAAGTGGGCGGCGTGGGCGGCGACTATCGTCATGCCAACAACGGCGTGGAAGCCGTAGGCGAACGCACCTATTGGAACTATGACCGCATCCTGAAAGAATTGCAGAGCCGGGCCGGAAGTGTGACCTCTGTGTCAGGAGCGCTTTACGCCATTCGCCGCCCTTTGTACACCCCGCTCCCTTCCGGGGTAACCGACGATTTCTACACCGCCGCCCAGGTGGTGGCGGCTCACCAGCGGATGATTCTTGAATTGCGCGCTCGCGCCTTTGGCCCGGTCGCAGAGTCGCCCCAGGCTGAGTTCAATCGCAAAGTCCGAATCATTGCCAGAGGCTTGCGCGGGGTCTGGTTATCCCGCCGCTTGCTCAATCCATTTGAGTACGGGTTCTTCTCTTTGCAATTGCTCTCACACAAAGTGCTCCGCCGGGTCATGATCTTGCCGCTGATTATTTTATTCTTTGCCGCGCCCGCGCTCTGGCAATTGGGCTGGATATATCAACTCGCCGCCATCGGCCAGTTTCTATTGCATGGCCTGGCGGCCATTGGCTTCTGGCTATATAAATTAGGAGCGCACCCGCCCAAGTTGTTGCGCCTGCCTTTTTTCTTTGATATGGTGAACGCCGCCGCCTTGATTGCCATCGTTAGAGTATTGAAAGGGGAACGCCGCGATATTTGGGCTACGCCACGTTCAACCCTTGAAGCTGCGGCGTTATTGGAGCAAGGCGAATATGCCAGCGATTAGAGACTCTCGAATTGCCTCAGGCAACCTGGCCGATCCTAAGGCCCGAAATGTTTCTGGCGTCTGGCAAAATATTTTTGCCCGGATCGATTCGCGCTCATGGCTAATCCTGGCGCTTATTATTCTGGCGGCGCTTGTTCTCAACATCTCGCGTATTTGGCTCGAACCGCCTTCAATCACTTCAGGTGAAACCGACCACTGGTGGCCGCTTGTCGAAAATGTTGCCAACGGCAAAGGGTTTGCCGGATGCTGGCCGGATTATTTCCCTTTTTGCAACGCCACAAACCAGGTTTCTGCCCAGCGTGAACCGGCCCCAGTGTTGCTCTTTACGGGAATCTATCTGCTCACCAATGGATCGTTTTTAGCGGCATCGTTGGTCGAACTCGTACTGAGCCTGGGCACACTGCTAGGAATTTTCTTCCTGGGCCGTGAATTGGCTGACAATCGGGTCGGGCTTCTGGCCGCGGCTTTCTGGATGCTTTATCTTCCGGCAGTCAAACTCATATCACAAGTTTCCGGCGATCTTGTAGCAACGCTCAGCCTGACCTGGGGGATTTTTTTCTACCTGCGCGGTCGAAGAGAAGACAAGAACGGCTATTGGCTGATGGCCGGAGCCTGCCTGGGCCTGAGCGCCCTTTCACGGTCGGCGGTTTCGGCCATTGCCCTGGCTCTGGCGCTGGGCCTTGTGCCCTGGGAACTTCTTGGGCGTCCTCGCGCCCTCAAGCAATTCCCCGTCAAAAGCCTACGGCCTATTGTAACGTTCACGACAACCTTCGCTTTACTTCTGACGCCGTGGATGATTCGAAATTACCTCGTCTTTGGCCGCCCCATCATCGGCTCAACGCTCATCGGCTACAATCTCTATCGCCACAACCATATTGTGGCGACGGATGACTACCTGCGTTATGTCAGTAATGTGGAAGCCAGGCAGGCTCTCAAGGCTCTGCTGGCCCGCCGGACGGATTTGAAGGGCAATGAAGACGAGGCTCAGATGGATGCCGTATATCAGGCAGAAGCCAACCGCATCATTTCTGCCCAGCCAGTGCGCTATCTATTGTTATCCATTTATCGCCTGGGGCCGTTGTGGTTCAACTGGCAGGTGAAAGATGCCTACGGCTATGAGCTAAATGGTTTGGATTATGCTATCTTTGTTCAACAAGGGCTATTACTAGTGGCCGCCGCCTTTGGCTTGCGACAAGGGTTGAGGCGTGGATGGCCGCTCCTGATCACAGTGGCGGCCACCACCCTGGTCTACGTGCCCGTCGTCAGCCGGATGCGGTATATTGTCGTCGCCATGCCTTTGGTGATGGTCTTTAGCGCAATTGGTTGTCTCCTCGTCATTTACAGACTTTCCAAGACCCCGGCTCCTGATCCAGAGTAGCAATATGCGGCAGATTAGTTTATGATAGGCGAACTTACTCCGCTCGGCGGGAGATTTGTCAAATGGAATTAAGATTGTACTTGCGTCAACTTCAGCGCGGCTGGTGGATTATTGCCCTAACCGCTCTTTCGGCGCTAAACATTGCCCTCATTACCTCGTTTCTGTCAACGCCTCTGTACCGAGCCAGCGCCCGCTTCGTGGTTAGCCCCAATCTAACTCTGACCACTCGAGGAAGCGACATTGTCAACAGCCTCGAAGCCCTCGATAAGCGATCCATTGTCGCGACCTATTCTGAGGTGCTCAGTAGCGATTCGATCTATCAGGACACAGCGACCGCCCTGCAAATAGAGCCTGGCGAGTTGAATGACTATAACCTTACTGCAGTGGTCATGCCCGACGCCAACATCCTTGAGTTGGCGGTTGAAGGCCCCAACCCAGAGCAAGCGGCTCTGCTTGCCAACAGTGTCGGGCAACGAGCGATTGATTACGTCAAAGGCCTCTACCCGGTTTACAACATTGATTTTCTTGATTACGCCACTACGCCTCACCGGCCATTCCAGCCCAATCCGGCGCGGGATGTCAGCCTGGCTCTGGCCCTGGGCCTTGTGTTGGGGTCGGCCCTAGCCATTATCTCTGAGCAATTGAAAATCCCGCTGGATGCCCTGCGGCGGCGAACACAAGTGGACAACTTGTCCTCCGCTTACCTTCGCCCCTATTTTCAGAATACGCTGCTGGAAAGGGAACTGGCGCACAACCAAAACAGCAGTTTGTCGCTTGGCCTCGTTCGGCTCGATGGTTTGCGCGACCTGATTGACACCCTGCCGACTGTGGCCGTAAGACGCTTATTACACGAAGTCACCAAAATTTTGCGAAGCGAGCTACGCGGCAACGACATTGTAGGGCGTTGGGATGAGATTAGCTTCGCCGTCCTCCTGCCTGCCACCCCCGCCGCCGCCGCCGACCGCACGCTAGTGCGCATTCGACAAGCCCTGTCTGAAAAGCTTGAGATCGAACAGATTGACTTTGAGCTGGACCCTCATACCGGCGTCGCCACGTCCCTGGGCCGCGAAGCCTCCAAGATGCTTATTGAGCGAACTGAAAGCGCCCTCGCAAAGGCTCACGAGACCAGTGCTCTTACCATCTTTGTTACAGAGAAAAGCTAATACGGACGCGTTATGGCAATGCACGATGAGGAGACATATCGCCCCGGTCAAAATACCCTGGCTCTACTCAAAGCGTCGAGCTTGAAAGACGCCGCCACGCCTCCTGGCAACACACCCTCTCCAACAAAACCCTGGTTCAACATCGCATTCGGCATCCTGGCTGTTGTCGGCGGTGGCGCAGTAGTCGCCATCGTGCTCAGCACTCCCGATAACATCCGGCTTCTAGCCATCGTGCTGGGCTTATTTGCCATGTTTGCCACCATCACTCGGCCCGAACGTGGCCTGGTAGCCCTGGCATTTATCGTTTACACGCGATTCTCCGACGTCGCTACCCGTTATCATAACGCCCCGTCCATCTTTCTGCCTTTCGTCTTGCTGTTACTAAGCGCCATCTTCGTGCGCTGGTTTTTTTACAAAGAAAAGCCGACAGGTTGGCTCCGCCCAACCGCCCTCCTGGCCTTGTATGGCCTCGTCGGATACCTCTCCCTGCTTTACGCCGACAACTTTGAGCGCGCCCAGAAAACACTCTATTTTTTCTTTAGAGACGCTTTAGCCGCCGTCATCATCGTCATCCTTCTTCAACAGGCCGTCACTTTGCGGCGCGTCATCTGGGCCTTGTTGGCCGCCGGAATATTTATGGGCTCTATCACCGTCTATCAACAACTGACCGGCACATTCTCCAACAACTATGGCGGCTTTGCCCAGGCCGGCATTAATTTCATCGCCGGTGGCGCAAATGACTATCGCATTGCCGGGCCATTCGGCAACCCTAACGCTTATGCGCAAATCCTGAATGTGCTTATTCCTCTGGCCCTTGATCGGCTCTGGAATGAAAAAACCCGCCCATTCCGCTTATTTGCAGCCTGGGCGCTGGCGGTTTGCACCCTCTCCGTCTTCTTTACCTTCTCACGCGGCGGCTTCCTAACGCTGATCCTTGTCCTCGGCCTCATGTTGATTCGCCGCCCGCCGCGCCTTTCGGTTCTCTTGATCACCGTCGCCATTGCCATCCCCTTGTTTCAATTCCTGCCCGCCAACTATACTGATCGCATTTCAACCCTGACCAACTTCCTGCCCAGTTCTGAAAGCAACCCCACCAACGATAATTCATTTCGTGGCCGCACCAGCGAAAATGCTGTGGCCTGGTTGATGTTCATGGATCAACCGATCCTCGGCGTCGGATTGGACAACTACCCTGAGAAGTATTTGGAATATTCAAGCCTGCTTGGCGTAGACCCGCGCCGTGAAGCCCGTGCCCCTTCAAGCCTTTATCTCGAAATCCTGGCCGAAGAAGGCCTGGTGGGTTTGGGAGTCTTTTTAACCATTCTGGGAGTGATGTTTTACGGTTTACAGCGCGCCAAGGAAAACTTCACCATTGCCGGCATGAACGACTACGCCTCAATGACAATAGCGTTTACGATTGCCATGCTCGGCTATCTATTTGCCGGCTTATTCAAAAACAGTGCTTATTCCAATTTCTTCTGGATGCTTACCGGTATTGCGCTGGCCTTGTCGCGAGTTGCCGAAAATGAGGTACAGGCTTACCGCGAGGCTCAGGATACCCACCTGAGCCGGACCGCACTGCCCTAAAGAAAAGAAATGACAGCCCCTCAAAAGACAAACTTCGCGCGCGCGACCATCCACGGCGCGTTCTGGCGGTACGCGGCCTTTTACAGCGGCAAACTGATGGTCTTTGTTAGCACCATCATCCTGGCTCGATTATTGACGAAAGAGGAATTCGGCGTAGTGGGTTACGCCGTAACCGTCATCGGTTTTCTGGAAGGATTGAGTGATCTGGGCATTGGGCCGGCTCTGATCTATCACCGTGACGACCCTCGGGCTGCCGATACTGCTTTCTGGCTGGGTCTATTAATCAGTTCCATTCTATTTGGGCTTACCTTTTTATTCGGCCCGCTGGTTGGCGTGTTCTTCAATGACCCGCGCGCCATTCCGGTCACCCAAATTCTAGCGCTGACTTTCCCGATCAGCGCCCTGAGTGACATTCACGAATCTCTTCTCCGGAAACAACTTGCCTTTGGCCGCAACTTTATTCCCAGTTTTGTCCAGGCCCTTACTAAAGGCGTGGCTTCGATTGTATTTGCCCTGCTAGGCTTTGGCCCCTGGAGCCTGATCTATGGGCAACTGAGCGGCACCGCCATCGCCGTCATTGCCTATTGGCTGATATTTCCCTGGCGCCCTTCGTTCAGGATCGCTCGTGACCTGACCCGCTCTTTGCTCAACTATGGACTCAAGATAGTTTCTGTCGATATGCTAGCCATCGCTCTCTTGAACATTGATTACTTGTTAGTCGGGCGGTATATGGGCGCGGCGGCGCTGGGCGTCTATACTCTTGGCTTCCGGATCCCGGAGTTGTTTATTCTGCAATTCTGTAACACGATCAGCACAGTTGTTTTCCCTGTCTACTCTAAAATGCGTGACGAGCCGGGCGCACTCAGCCGAGCCTTCTTGACGACCATGCGCTATGTTGCCCTGATTACCATACCTATTGGTTTAGGGCTGGCGCTGGTGGCACGGCCTGTGGTATTAACCATTTTCACCCGAAAGTGGCTTGAAGCCGCCGATGTCATCAGAACCATTTCCATCTACGCCTTGTTCCTGGCAGTCTTTGCCTACAATGCCGGCAGCGTCTACAAAGCTCAAGGACGCCCGGAGGTATTAACCAAGTTGGCGTTGATCCGCATCACCATCTTAGCTCCAGCTATGTGGTGGGCTGTCGCCAAAATCGGGACGCTTGTTGCCGTCGGCTGGACACATATTATTGTCGCCTTCATTGGCGGTATGATCAATCTTATTGTAGCCGCCCGTTTGCTGCACATCTCTTGGCGCTCTGTAGTTGCCACTATCGCCCCTGCCGCTCTGGCTGGCGGGCTGATGGCAGTTGCGGTCAGAATCACTTTGACCCTGACCACCCTAGCACCCACTTGGGCCCAACTGACTATTTGTGTAATTGTTGGAGCGATAACTTATGGGGCTGGCCTTTGGTGGTTGCAACGCGACGTTATGCTCAATGCCGGACGAACTTTACGGACGGCATTGACCCGGGCCTAGCCATGCGTGTCGCACAAATCATTGACTCGCTCAACTGGGGCGGAGCGCAGAAAATGCAACTGACCCTGGCGCAGGCTATCCAGGGCCGCGAGGTCGAACTAACCGTCATTCCTTTGCGCCAAACTGCCAACTCGTCTCTGCCTGAAGACCTGAAGCGGTTAGGTGTGCGGGTGGTCCCTTTTCCGTCGAAGGGGTTGCTAAATCTGGTTCATCTTTCGCGCCTCTCCCACTTTCTGCGCCAGGAACGCTTTGACGTTATCCACACCCATTTGACGTACGCCAACATTATTGGCACACTGGCTGGACGTATTGCCGGAATTTCTGTCATCGCCTCACTTAGAACAGCGGGATACGACACCAGCTACCACAATCCGATGCGGCGCCAGCTTGAAACCTGGATGTTACGTTACGGCGCAAAACGAGTGATGGCTGTCGGTTACACCGTGGCCGACACCCATCGCCAGCGGCTCCATGGCAAACGAATTGATGTTATCCCTAATTCTGTCATCCCTATTCCCCCTTTGCCGCCAATCGAACGTGAAGCCTTGCGTTCCGAGCTAGTAGGTCGGCTATCCTATCCACTACTGATCTCAGTGGGCCGCCTTTCTCTTCCGAAGGGCTACCCCGACCTCATCACCGCCTTCTCAATCGTGCGCGAGCAGTATCCTGAATCTGCGCTGCTCATTGCCGGTGAGGGTGCATTGCGCGCTGACCTTGTTGCCCAGATCAAAATACTCAATTTAGAAAACCACATCGTCTTGCTGGGCGCACGCGACGACGTGCCGCGCCTGTTGGCAGCTAGCGATCTCTATATCAGTTCGTCTCATTGGGAAGGCTTGCCGGTGTCGGTGCTGGAAGCGATGGCCGCCGGCCGGCCTGTGATCGCGACCCGGGTCGGCGACGTGCCTCATGTGGTCGTTGACGGCGCAGGCCTCATCGTGCCGCCGCGCGAACCGGCTACGCTCGCCGCAACCATCTGCGCCCTCCTGGCCAACCCGGCACAAATGAGGTCGCTGGGCCAAGCGGCCCAAACTTATGTGGCCCAAAAACATAGTTTGAATGCCTGGATGGATCAATTGCTAGCGCTCTATACAAGCGTATATATCTCAACGAGCAACACCCCAAAATCAAAGACGCACGTGCGTGCCCAAGCCCAGGAAGAGGTTCCATAAGTGCAAGGCAAAACGGGTTGGTTGAGAGGGCATATGCAATGATGATCAAATACTACGACGAAACGAATTGTCGTCTAGTATATGTCGGCCAAGAAGCTAATGAAAACTTCTGGGATTCTCGCTGGCAGGCGGAGGATTTCGAACGGCTTATCAAAGTCGCCATTAAAAAGAACCGGTTCTTCGTCGATAACACTCAAAAATATCTGCCGCCTGGCTCCAGAATACTTGAAGGCGGATGTGGCAGAGGCGACAAGGTCTATGTTCTGCAGAAGTGTGGGTTTGAAGCTTATGGCGTCGATTACGCTAGTGAAACAGTAGAAAAAATCAACCGTTACGCACCCGAACTTAAAGTCACCCTGGGTGATGTCAGAAACCTTGACTTTCCAGACGCCTATTTTGATGGATACTGGTCCCTCGGCGTCATCGAACATTTCTACGACGGGTTTGAGCCTATACAACGTGAGATGAGCCGGGTTATCAAGAATGGAGGCTACCTTTTCCTCACGGTGCCCGCCATGTCCTGGCTCAGAAAACAAAAGGCAAGACTGAGGAAATATCCTGCTTACAAAGAAAATGATGAGCTGAGGAAACACTTCTATCAATTTGCTCTCGATCCTCAGCGAGTCATCAGGCACTTTCAAAACCACGGTTTTCGCTTTATAGAACTAAAACCTCGTAATGGCATTGTTGGGTTAAGAGAAGAGACTGCCTGGCCGCCTCTTCAAAGGGTTTTGGATAGCAAAACTATTTTGGCAAAGAGGGCGCGTAAAGTTATCGATATATTGACGACTCCATTCGCCAATCACGGAGTTTTTTGTGTTTTCAAGAAAACGCAATGAACACGAACCAAGCTCTGCGTGTCGCCATGATCATCCAGGGTTACCACCCGCTGGTGGGCGGCGCCGAGCGACAATTGGCGGCGGTTGCGCCGCTCCTGCAAGCGCGGGGCGTGGACGTTCATATCCTCACCCGGCGCTACCCCGGTTTGGCCGCCTTTGAGATGATTGGCGGGGTGCCCGTTCACCGCCTGCCCATCCCTGGCCCAAAAGCAGTTGCTTCAGCAGTGTTCACGTTGGCGGCTCTCCCTTTGTTATGGCGCTTGCGCCCTCATGTTATTCACGCCTACTCTCTGTTCTCGCCGGCTACCACCGCCGTGACAGCTAAACGACTGCTCGGCGCGCCCGTCGTCGTCAAAGTCTTGCGCGGCGGCGCGCTGGGCGATGTCATTCGCCTCCAACAAAAATCGTCGGGCGAGGGACGAATGGCCCTCTTTAGGAAACAAGTGGACGCTTTTGTTGTCATCAGCCAGGAGATAGACGCCGAACTGGCCGCCGCCGGCGTCCCCCCCGAACGGCGGGTGTTCCTTCCCAATGGCGTTGACATCGGCCATTTCGCCCCGGCAGACAAGCAGGCGTTGCGATCCAAGTTAGGTTTACCCGGCGCGCCCATCGTCGTCTTCGCCGGCCGGCTGGCGGCAGAAAAGCGAGTCGATCAACTGCTGGCTCTCTGGCCCGCCGCCCGCGCCGCTCACGCTGGGGCCACGTTGCTTATAATTGGAACGGGAGAGCAGGAGTTGGCTCTCAAACGCGCCGCCGGCGAGGGCGTGCAGTTTGTCGGCCAGGTGGATGATGTTGCCCCCTACCTCAAGGCCGCCGATTTGTTTGTCTTGCCTTCGTCAACCGAAGGCCTGTCGAATGCCATGCTGGAGGCAATGGCGACCGGCCTGCCAGTAGTTGCCACGTCGGTAGGCGGCACAACCGACTTGATCACACCCGGCGAAAACGGTTTGCTTGTGCCTCCCGACTCGCCGCCTGCTTTGCAAGAAGCCCTGCTGACTCTGCTGGCCGATGAAGCCCGGCGAACCGAAATGGGCCGCCGAGGGCGTGAGCAAGTGCTGGGTGATTATGCCCTGCCAGCTGTTGCCGGGCGCTTGCGCAACTTATACAACCAGCTGGCCGCTACTCAACCGGCGAGCCGGGTATTGAACTCTGTTTGACAAACGACCCGAGCGAATTTGATGATTGAGCGAAAACCCAGAATCGTCGGCGCGCTGGTGGGAGATATTGAGCGCGAGCCAAGCGCCCGCACAAAATACGGCTACTTATTTGAGGCCGTCAGGCGGCGTTTTCCGCTGGCCGGCGTGTACGACGCCACCTTGCGCGGCCCCCGGCGGCTGATTAACATTCTGCTATCCATCCACCCCAACCGGCGAGTGTGGCGGCAACGCTCGTATAAACACCCGGCCGGGTTTCGCCTCCGCTCCCGGCTGGCGGCCAGCCACCTTGAGTCGTTGCGCGGCAAGGCCGACCTGGCGCTTCAAGTCGGGGTATTATTCGATGCGCGCTGGAATAATGTCCCATTGCCGAGCGTGATCTACACCGATTACACTGCGCAATTATCGGCCCAACGGCCCGACGCCGGCCGTTCACCATTTACCCCGGCTGAACGAGCGGCCTGGATCGAATTGGAACGGCAGGCGTTTGAGCGGGCGGCGCACATTTGCACTCGCGGTCAACTGGTGCGCGATTCGGTTTTGAACGATTACGGCATCCCGCCAGAGCGGGTAACGGCCATTGGCGGCGGCGTCAACTTTGCCGAACTGCCGTCCATTAACGAACCGGCGACAAGCGAAGCGCCGACGGCGCTATTCATCGGCAAAGAGTTCTATCGCAAAGGCGGCGACCTGTTATTGACGGCTTTCTCTCAAGTCAGGGCGGCCATACCTCAGGCGCAGTTGCGGCTCCTCACTGGCGATGACATCCCGCCCGGCCTGCCGCTGGAAGGCGTTGAGATCATTCGCCCTACCTGGGATCGCGAGGCAATTGCCGCCTTGTACCGCCGCGCCGACTTGTTTGTTTTGCCGTCACGGTTGGAAACATGGGGCGATGTTTTGCTGGAGGCGATGGCCTATGGTCTGCCATGTATCGGCGTCATTGGGCAGGCTATGCAGGAGATTATCAAAGACGGCCAGACAGGCCTGATTGTGCCGCCTGAGGATCCGGGGGCGCTGGCCTCAGCAATGACCCGTTTGCTTGGCGACGCCTCGTTGCGCGGGCAGTGGGGCCGCGCCGCTCGCCACAAACTGGAATCGGAGTACACTTGGGATCGAGTGGTGGATCGCCTGTCGCCCGTTATTGAGGCGGCCCATCTCATTTCGAATCGGTAACGAGGTCAAGCGCAATGAAACCTACTATTTATATTTCCCCCTGGAAAGTCACCCTGGTTTTGGCTTTGCTAACAGCCGGGCTGATTGCCGCCACGATTGTCGGCCTGCTTATGGGCGGGCGGCTCTTGATTTTTAATGTTGACGGCGAAAGGAACATCTCGGCCTGGTTTTCTTCAACCATACTGTTGGCGGCTTCGGCCCTGCTGGCAATCATCGCCCTGGCGATGAAGGCCGAAAATAATCGCTACACTTTTCACTGGGGCTTGCTATCGCTGATCTTCTTGTACCTGTCGCTGGATGAAACCTCCGTCATTCATGAAAAGTTGAACGACCTGGGCCGAATCTTGCCCGATTACAAATTCCTGCACTTTGCCTGGGTTCTGCCGGCCACCATTATGCTGATCATCCTGGCCGCTATTTACTTCAAGTTCGTTGTGGATTTGCCGTCGCAGACACGCCTGCTCTTCATAGTGGCCGGTTGCTTTTTCGTCGGGGGCGCACTAGGCGTTGAAATCCTCACCGGATATTATTTGGAATTTTCCCAGCGCAAAGACCTGATCTATTCGATCTTCACCGTCTTTGAAGAAGGGTTTGAAATGATTGGTGTTGTGATCTTCATTCATGCGCTCATAATGCATTTGGAAGCGCACGTAAAATATGTGCAGTTGGGTTTTGGCCGTCAGGTGCTCGAAAAAACTGCGCCCTGATTGCGCTGGAACGCTCAAGTTTTGAAACGACTTCTGGAACAAATTATGCGAAACATATTTCATCAACATTATGGACAGGCCCTCAAAACAGTCTGTATGCTTTCCTTCGTTGTGGCCGTTGCCGGGCTGGCGTGGTCTGCCCCGGCCAGGGTTGCCGCCGAGGCGGCTTTCCCGCCCGGGTTCGCCGCCGATGTCGTCGTCGGCGGCCTGGATATGCCAACCGCCATTGCCTGGGCGCCGGATGGCCGAATGTACATCGCCCAAAAAGGCGGGGTCGTGCGCGTCTTTCAAAACGGCGCGCTGGTTCCCGGAAGTTTTATTGACCTTTCGGCTGAGGTCAACGACTACTGGGATCGCGGTTTACTTGGCATCGCTGTTCATCCCGACTTCCCCGACACGCCTTACGTGTATCTTCTTTACACCTACGACCCGCCGGGCGTTGAAAAAAATGGCAATGGAGAACGGGTCAGTCGCCTCATCCGAGTGTCGGCTAACCCCGACAACCTCAACGCCGCCCTGCCCAACAGCGCCGTCGTCCTGCTCGGTAAAAACAGCACCCGCGAAAACATCGGCGACGAGGGGCTACAAAACGGCTTGAACGAAAACGAGACCATCGGCCCAGCCTCGTGCGATGACAATGGCAAACCGATCCAGGATTGCCTGGCCTCTGACGGCCACACCCACAGCATTGGCACCGTCGCCTTTGACAATGACGGCATGTTGTTTGTCAGCAATGGCGAAAGCTCTGAAACGTCGCTGGTTGATTCGCGCGCTTTGCGCTCACAGAATCTGGACAGTCTGGGAGGCAAGGTTCTACGAATTGACCCGATCACTGGCAACGGCCTCGCTGACAACCCTTTTTACGACGGCGACCTGACGAGCAATCGCTCCAAAGTGTGGGCATACGGACTGCGTAACCCGTTCCGGTTCGCTGTTCACCCTGTAACGAATGAGCCGTTTATTGGCGATGTGGGCTGGAACTCGTGGGAAGAGGTAGACACCGGGCGCGGCAAAAACTTCGGCTGGCCTTGCTACGAGGGCAACGATGAGCGTAGTAACAGACAGCCCGCTTATCAGTCGGACCCGCTCACCGAGGCTGACTGCGCCACTCTATACGATCAAGGCCTCAACGCCGTTGAAGCGCCTCTGTACGCTTTCTTCCATATCAACGAGCAGGCCGCCATGATCATGGGCGACTTTTATCGTGGGGCCACCTACCCCGCCGAATACAAAGGGGCGCTTTTCTTCGCCGATTATAACGCCGACCTCATCAAGTATTTAACCTTTGACGCCGCCGGCAAAGCGACGGTTCACGACTTTGCGACCGACGCATCGCCCGACGGCGCGCCGGTGCAGATCGCCAGCGGCCCGGACACCGACCTGTATTTCGTTGTGCTCAACGAAGGCAAGAATGGCGAAGTGCGGCGCATCCGTTTTGGAGAGGTTCAACCCACGCCGCAAGTTACTCCTACGGTTGCCGTAGGCTCAGCGCCGGTGGTTACGATTGAATTGCCGAAAAACGGCGACCACTACAGCGTTGGCGACACTATCCAACTCAGCGGCACGGCCCAGGACGCCGAAGACGGCGCGCTGGCAGGCGGCAATCTGCAGTGGTCGGTTTCACTGCGCCACAATGATCATCTGCATCCCGATTTTCTTACACAGACAGGCCCCAAAGGCAGTATCGTTGCGCCCAATCATGGCGACAACACGGCCATGCAGGTGTGCCTCACGGCCACCGACAGCGACGAGCGGATCACCTCGAGCTGTGTGGACTTGTTGCCGAACACGGTGGCCTACACCTTTGAGTCTCAACCCAGCGGCCTGGAACTGGTTTACGAAGGCGTCTCCCGCGTTACGCCTTTTACGATTGAGACCATCGTCAACGCCCAGCAACTGATCATCGCCCCTGCCAACCAGCAGAATGGCGCGCTGATCTACAATGCCTGGTCGGACGGCGGCGAACGCAGCCACGCCATCACCATCGGCCAGACGCCGCAAACCTACACCGTCACTTATATTCCGAACCCGGCTGGTTCGGCCACCCAGGCCGCTACCCCCACGACGGCTCCCAACTCGTCACCCTCAACCACCACTATTGTCGCGCCCGCTCAGGACGTGGGCGAGATTGTCAGCTTCAGCACGTTGGGCCTGGGAGAGCGTGTCTTGCGTGGGCCATTTGACGAGATCACTTTCTCTTTCAGCCCGCCGGCCAGTTGGGCGTTGACCGAAGGCGCTGAGCTTCACCTGGACACACTCACGTTCTTCAGCAATGCAACCGGCACACCTGCCCCCGGCCCTTCCACAGAATTTGCCGGCTCAGTGATAATCACCTTGAACGACAATGTGCTGGCGACGATCTTAATGGACCAACTTGGCGAAAGAACGGATACCATCCCAATTCCGGTAGAGGCGTTGAACCCGGTGCGCCCCGATGGGCGACATGAATTAACGGTCGCTTTTAACGGCAGCGCCGCCTGTGAGAATCCTCAACAGGCGAGCATTGTTATCCATCCCACATCGCTTATGATCCTGCCGCACGAGTCGGTCACACCGTCTACTGATCTTCGGCGTTTGCCCCGCCCGATATTTCAGGACGCCTTTGTGCCAGACACGGCGCTGATCATTATCCCCGACCAGCCGACGGCTGAGGAAATGAGGGCCGCCTTGGCGGTTGCCGCCGGCTTTGGCGAGATGACCAAGACCAAACTGGGCATGACGCTGATTCCGGTGGGTCAACTGACGCCTGAGTTACAAGCCTTGCATCACCTGATTTTTGTCGGAATGCCGAGCGCGTTCCCGATGCTGGGTGAAGTTGCCCTGCCGTCGCCTGTCAAGGAGGCGCGCTTCGCAGCCATTGCCGCCGACTCCAATGATGGCGTGATTCAAATGGCCGTCTCCCCGTGGAACAATGCCAAAGCGGTGTTGGTGGCCGGGGGCCACACCGAAGCCGGCGTGATCAAGGCGGCCCAGGCGCTCAGCACCGGCGTGATCCGAATTGGCGATGACGTAAGCATTTCCATAGTGACTGCCGTCCGCCCGACCGAGGGGATTCCAGCGGTTCCGGTTGACCAGACATTTGCCGGCCTGGGATATGATGACCGGCTGATCAAGCGGATCGGCGACAATTCGACCGAGTATTTGTTTTACGTTCCGCCGGGGCAAGTTATCGAAGGGCAAGCCTACGTTGACCTGGTGTTCAACCACTCAACGCTGTTGAATTATCAGACATCGGGCATGACGGTGGAGTTGAACAAACAGCCGGTGGGGAGCGCCCGCTTCAGCAATGAAACGGCGAACAACGGCAATTTGCGAGTCAATTTGCCAGGCTCGCTCATGCAACCCGGAATCAACCGGCTATCATTCCTCACCGATCTGGCGCCGGAAAACATTTGTAGCGACCCGCGCGGAACCCGATTGTGGCTGACTTACCGGGCCGACAGCTTGCTTCACCTGCCTCTGACTCCCTCTACAGATGTCAACGCTTCTATCTCTGATCTTGGTGAATATCCCAAGCCTTACATCTTTAGCAAGTCGCTCAACAACATGGCGTTTGTTCTGCCGCCCAACAATCCGGCCAGCTGGGATACGGCGGCCCAAATTGCGTTTGACCTGGGCGACGAAACCGGCTTGACGGTGGCCGAGTTACTCGTCGCGTACGGTGATAATGTGCCGGAGAATATTCGCCAGGATCGTCATCTGATCATCGTCGGGCGGCCAAGCCAGTTGCCCGTCATTGCCGAACTGGGCAACGCTCTGCCAGCGCCGTTTGAAGCCGGGCAGGAGGTGGCGGTTGAACCCAATTCGCCCATTGTCTTTGCTCTTTCGCCGGACACAGGCGTCGGCTACGTGCAATTGCTGGCTTCACCCTGGAATAACAGCCGGGCCATCATTGCCGTGCTGGGCAACACCGATCAGGCTGTGCAATTGGCCGGCTCAACGCTCTTCACTTCGCGCCTGCGGGCCAAGCTGGCCGGCAATCTGGTCGTCATCAACGATCAACAAATTGTTGCCAGCGACACACGCCTCAACGGCGGCGGTGTCAACCTAATCGCCACCCAGGTCGCCGCCGCCACTGACCAGCCGCAAGTCGAATCGGGCTTGAGCGCCGGTCGCCCGATCTGGATCATCCCTCTGTTCATCATCTCGATCCTGGCGATGATTGGCCTGATCGCATACGTGGTCACTTCAGCCCGAAAACAGCAAACCCTGTAAACCCTCAAGTGGATTTTCGCCACTAACAACAACGCCTGACATTACTCGTCAGGCGTTGTTGGTTATCGTCAGGCCTTCAATCTCCATCCACCGTTCCTGGTCGTGGCCGATCAGCCCGAAGCCAAAGCGGCCCTCTTCTGAGGCAATGGCATACTGGTTATCAACCCAGGCTACAAAGCCCAGCGGCCCGGCGGGAGGCGCGGCGGCCCGGAGCACTTCAATGCCATCCACCCAAAAGGCGGCTTCCCCGGCCCGCCGCTCCACCGCATAGTCGTGCCACTCGGTCATTCGGGCCTCAATCAATCGCTCGCTCGTCCTGATCATCCGCCGGGCGAGTTTCATAATGGGCCGACCGAGGCCAGGCAGACGGGCGAGGAGGATGGCGACCGCCGCGCCTGGGGCGACGACGAGGCCGGGCCAGCCGCCAGTGTTTAAAGAGGCCGCCTTCCAGCCCTGCCCCGGCACGCCGTCGCACAAGTATTGATCGTTCGGCGGTGAGGCGGCAAAGAACCAGAGCACGTTCGGCGAAGATGGCAACCCTCGGCTCAACATTGAGAAAGGGTTGTTCCAAAAGCCAAAGCCGGCTGTGCCCCCAAGCCGATCGGCCTCGTGTGAGAAGCGAGCACTGAGTGAGAGTCTTACTGGGGCGCGATGCGGAAAGCGCGACCGAGGCAAGTCGTAATAATCATCCCACTGTGAGTCGGCGTAAGCGCGCTGGGTGGTGGACGGAATGGCGAAACGGGTGATATTGCCTTGTTGTGTGACGTTGCCGCCGCCAACTTCAACTGTGTGCATGGGCTATAGTATAATCGCCCTCGGAGACTTTCGCATGGAAATTACCTGGTATGGGCATTCTTGTTTCCGGCTGACCGAGCGTGGCCTGGCCACCATCGTCACCGACCCTTATAACAGCACCATCGGCTACGATGCGCC
This sequence comes from Chloroflexota bacterium, assembly GCA_016197225.1. Taxonomy (NCBI): domain Bacteria; kingdom Bacillati; phylum Chloroflexota; species Chloroflexota bacterium. The sequence goes on along the minus strand of JACPWC010000090.1, from coordinate 1,447 downwards.
CCGCCTCAAAGCTGACATCGTCACCGTGAGCCACGATGCGCCGGGCCACAACAACACCGAACTGGCCAAAGGCGCGCGCCCGATCACCGGCCCCGGCGAGTATGAAATTGGCGGCGTATTCATTACCGGCATCTCCACCGACCGGCCCGCTGACGGCAAAAAGAAGAAAAGCGAAAACGGAACCCCGAACACACTCTACCTGTTCGACTTCGACGGGATCACCGTCGCCCACCTGGGCGACCTGGATCACGTTCCCTCGCAGGCGCAGATCGAAGACCTGGGCACGGTGTCGGTGGCGCTGGTGCCGGTGGGCGGCGGCGGCGGGCTCAACGCCTCGCAGGCGGCGGAAGTCATCAGCCTGATCGAGCCGTCCATCGTCGTGCCCATGCACTACAAAACGCCGGAGACCAACCTCAAGCTCGAACCGTTAAGCAAGTTTCTCAAAGAGATGGGGCTGGGCACAGTGAAGGCCGAGGAGACTCTATCGGTGAAGAAGAACACCCTGCCCGAGGAGACGCACGTCGTCGTGCTGGATTACAAACGGGGCTAACATGGTCAAACTATTGATGAGTTGGGACATCAAAGCGGGCGTGGAGCAGGAGTACTTTGAGTTTGTAGTGCGCGAGTTCGTGCCGGGCATCACCCGGCTTGGCATTCAGCCCATCGAAGCCTGGTACACCGTCTATGGCAACTCGCCGCAAATTCTCACTGCCGGGGTGGCCGACTCGAAGGAAGTCATTGAAAAGGCGCTCTCCACCGAAGAATGGCAGGCCTTACAGGACAAGCTCGAAACTTACGTGGACAATCTTGAGAAGAAAATCATTCGCGCCGGCGGCGGCTTCCAGTTGTAATCGGCAAACAAAAGCCCCGGAACCGGGGCTTTACTTTTGAATTAAAGCAGGAGCGGCCTGGTTGGCCGCTCGTTTGTTTAATCGTCGGAAGAACTGCTCGCCGGCTTGCTCTCGGTCTTGGTTTCAGCCTTTGTCTCCGTCTTGGCTTCCGGCTTCTTGCTAGTCGCAGGCACGGAAGCACTGGAAGAAGAGCGGCTGTCGGTCTTGTACCAGCCGGAGCCTTTGAAGACGATGCCCGATGGTTGGATGACGCGCCGAACCGCGCTCTTGTTGCACTCCGGGCAACGCTTGATGGGCTTGTCGGAAAATTTTTGCAGCCGTTCGAACTGGATGCCGCAGTTGTCACATTGATAAGCGTAGAGAGGCATTGCTTCTGACCTCCTTGTGAATGAATAAAGAAATGCCGGACGGAATTATAGCAGGTTTCAGAGGAGAATTAGCTCCAAAGCGTTAGAAGGAGTGCCCGTCAAAGTTTTGGTTGGCTAACAACACTAGCAGGTAGGAAGCGAGCGCGACCAATCGGCGAACGCCGCCAAGGATGATTCGGTGCCGGGCGATAAGGCACTCGTTCAACGGGTTCGTCAGTGACGGTGATC
>JACPWC010000089.1 GCA_016197225.1 Chloroflexota bacterium | reverse complement strand
TATAACGTTTCGGGTTGCCGAACCCGCCGGGCTGGCGCGGCGTTTGCCGCTCCTGGCAAACGGCGTGACAGACCAAGGGTTGGGCGGAAGGAACGAAGTGACTGGAGCCGGCAACCCAGTGTTAGGCGAAGGCCGGTTTCACTACCAGCCCAGCCGGTGGCACATCATAGCGATATACGAGCACCTCGTGCAACTCCTGAAACCCCAACGAAGCATATGCCGATACCGCCGCACCGCGCTGCCGATCTGTCTCGACAACGATTTGATCTGCACCACAGGACCGAAGCCGAGAGATGACCTCTGCCAGGAGTGCGCGGCTGAAATGCCTGCCACGATACCCTTCCAGAACCCCAAGCGGCTCAATCTGCCCCACTACTGCCCCAGAAATCTGTCGGCGAAGCCACGCCACACAAAACCCACACAAGTCTCCTCCATCAGATGAAACCACCAAGTCTAACGAGTTGTTATAACTTGCCATACTCGTTGCACGCTGACGCCAACCATGAGTCATGCTTTCACTTTGAAACACCTCACGATGCACCGCTACATATGCCTGAATCTCGCTGGACAGGGCAAGACTACGCACCTGGTATTCTCTCGGCAGTTCCACTGGCTGTGGACTTTCACCCTTGCCAAGCACTAGCAACACTTTGGACCAGGAGTCCTCGCCTGCTTCAGGTAACACCTCGAACCCTCGTGCGGCCAGATTTTGGCGCTGTTGGTGACACTCCTTATCAATGGAGATGAACCACCTAGGCCGCCCAATCCCGGCCTGCAACATTTCCGCTGCACGCACCTGAGCCCACTTCAGCATGTCGTCGTAGAGTTGAGGGGGTGCAGTCGGATGAACGATGCAGTCTATTGACCAGAAGGGCGCCTGCATCACCACCCACCCCAACAGTTCTGAAGAGGGGCCAAACCAACCTTGGGTATTGCCAGGGTCGTCGAACGCCCACGATGAAAATCGATAGGGCCAATCCGCAACATGAGGAACACGCAGTCGGCTTGCATCGGCAAGGCCCAGCACGGTTCCCAATTCCTCAGGTAATCGCAGTGTACGTTGTTGGTAAAGGATGTGAGGCAAGGGCGGCTCCTTTGTCCGGGATACGCCCGGCAGGCAGGTCGCTTGGCAGCCCAAAATTGGGCTGCAGGTTGTTGATCCGGCTTTCGCCTAACGTCTCCGGGTTGCCGAACCCGAAGGGCTGGCGCGGCGTTTGCCGCTCCTGGCAAACGACGTGACAGACCAAGGGTTGGGCGAAGGAAGGGCGAAGCCCGACCGGAGCCGGCAACCCGGTGTTATACGCAGTGCCCCCTTCGCAATCCCACTGATGATTCTACCATACCACTTCCGATATACCGTCGCAACT
>JACPWC010000088.1 GCA_016197225.1 Chloroflexota bacterium | reverse complement strand
GTACGTGAATGTGACGATAAAATTGCTTCCGCAAAAACCTGAGCCAGTTTTATTGGCGCAGATTTTTAGCCAAGTGGCCCGTCTGGGTCGCATTCACATCGCTCAACCCTCCTTCGTCCCATCGTAATGGCGAAGGTATTGGAGAGACAAGCGGTAATTCAACGATTTGTGGTCAAAGGTCTGGCCCCGGGTCCCGGCCCTCGGCGACCTCTACCAGACGTGGAAGAAAGTGATCCCAACCCTTTGCATGGAAATCATATTGTTCGGGCGGCAACCCGTGATGCTGAAGATGGACAATCGTTCCCTTGCCGTCGGCGACGAGCGTAATTTCAACCGTAGAAGCGCCAGGGAGCAGGGGGCTGTTTTCACCCTCCCAGCCCCAGGTGAATACAATGCGGCTGTAAGGGACAATCTCGATGTATTCGCCACGCGCTACGTCGCGCCCGTTGATGTTGACGCGATAGAGTCCGCCAGGTCGCGGATCAAGTTCGGCCCGCATCCCTTTCCACCGAGCCAGCTTCACCGGATCGGTGAAAAACGAAAACACGGTTTCAGGCTTGGCGGCAATGGCAATTTTGCGCTCAAGCACGGCGCTTTTTGCTGACAGGTCCACGACTGGTTGTTCTCCGTTCTTCAGCCTCTGCGACCATTTTGAGTTGCTGGAGGTTGTCCTCCCAAAACCTCTCCAAATATGCCCGGACTTCGGCCAGGCCCTCTGGCCGGGCCTGATACAACCGTTTGGTTCCCTGCTTTCGCATAGTAACCAGCCTGGCATCCACCAAAACCTTCAAATGTTGAGAAATAGCCGGGCCGGTTATCTCAAAGTGGGAAGCAATCTCTCCAGAAGAAAGTTCCTTATTATGGATGAGCCGCAAAATGTCCCGCCGGTGGGGTTCAGCAAGTGCGTGTAAGGCAGTGTCCATTGCTTATATTTTAGTATTTACTTATGAAAGTGTCAACTTAAATCTTAAGACGATGCCGCAGTTTCTTGAGTTCTTGCGGCGCTTAGCGAGACCGACTATGATGGCCTCATGACCGACATCCTCTTCGGCCAATCCTACTACCTCCGCTTCGACCCCAAGCTGTGGGCGGCCATGCAACCTTACCCGCCGCTCGGCACACTTTATGCCGTCAGCTACGCCCGAAGCAAGGGCTACTCGGTTGCCCTCTTCGATGCCATGTTGGCCGAGTCGGAAGAAGAATGGGCCGCCGTGCTTGACAAGGTTCAGCCGCGCTTCGCCTGCATCTTTGAAGATAACTTCAATTACCTCTCCAAAATGTGCCTCCTGCGGATGCGCCAGGCCGCCTTGACCATGATTGACATAGCGAAAGCGCGCGGCTGTGTCGTCATCGTCTGCGGCGCAGACATGACCGACCACGCCAGCCTCTATCTCGAACGTGGCGCGGATTTCGTTTTGCTCGGCGAAGGCGAACTCACTCTCGGCGAACTCCTCGACTCTCTTGCTGGCCGCTCTGCCCAACCTCTCTCTCAAATCCTTGGCCTTGCCTGCCGTACGGGCGTTCAATTGAACGCCCCAACCCGCCGTCCCGACATTCACGACCTCGACTCGCTTCCCTTCCCGGCCTGGGACCTGGTGAACATCCCGCGCTATCAAAAGCTCTGGCGCGAGCGGCACGGCTACTACTCGATGAATATGGTGACGACTCGCGGCTGTCCTTACCACTGCAACTGGTGCGCCAAGCCGATCTGGGGCCAGCGTTACAACTCGCGCTCGCCCGAAAATGTGGCCGCCGAAATGAAGTGGTTGAAGGAAAACTATCAACCTGATCACCTCTGGTTTGCCGACGACATCTTCGGCCTCAAGCCCGGCTGGATCGAACGGTTCAGCCGCCTCGTCAGGGAAGCCGGCTCTGTCATTCCCTTCAAGTGCCTCCAGCGCGCCGATCTGGTCAACGAAAATGTGGCGGCGGCCCTGGCCTCTGCCGGTTGCAAAACAGTCTGGCTCGGCGCTGAGTCCGGCTCGCAGAAAATTCTGGATGCGATGGACAAGGGCGGTACTGTGCAGGATATTTATAACGCAACCCGGTTGTTGAAAGGGTCGGGTATAGAAACCGGCTTCTTCCTACAATTCGGCTACCCCGGCGAAACCTGGGGCGACATTCAACTCACCCTCAAGATGGTGCGCGAGTGCCAGCCCGACGACATCGGCATCTCGGTCAGTTACCCGCTGCCCGGCACGAAGTTCTTCGAGCGCGTCAAGCTGGAGTTGGGCGAGAAACAGAACTGGATCGACTCAAACGATCTTGCCATGCTCTATCGCGGCCCGTTTCCACAAGAGTTCTATCGCGTTCTGCACGGGCGGGTGCATCACGAGTTTCGCCTGAGGCGCGCCTGGCGTTTAGGCGACTGGCCGCGCCTGGCTCGCGCGCCTTATCATCTTCTCGGCTTGCTTCGCGCCGAAGCGCGCCTGCGCCGGATGGCCTCTGCCCATGCCTGAGTTTGAAAGCGTCAACCTGGGCTTTTCGCGCAAGGCTGAGGTGTACGACGACTACTGCGAAAACCATCCGGTGATTCGTTGGGCGCGCGGGCTGGAGCGCCAGAGTTTGATGCGGCGCGTGAGGCCCGGCGCTTCCATCCTTGAACTTAATGCCGGCACCGGTGCCGACGCCGCCTTCTTCGCCGCGCAAGGCTATCGTGTTCACGCTACCGACCTGGCCGATGGCATGATTGCGGCGATTGAGGCCAAGATCAATGCCGCCCGGTCAAACGACGGCTTCACCGTCCAACAATGTTCATTCACCGATCTGGCTGAGGTGAGGGGCGGCCCGTTCGAGGCCGTCTTCTCCAATTTCGGCGGCCTGAACTGCATCCCGGACTTGCGAGTCGTAACACGCCAACTGTCGCGCCTGCTCAAGCCGGGCGGGCACGTCGTGTGGGTCGTGATGCCGCCGATTTGCCCGTGGGAGTTGGCTCAAGTGGTTCGCGGCCACTGGCGGACGGCGGCGCGGCGGCTCAACCGCGATGGTGCTCTGGCAAACGTCGAAGGCGCGCAGGTGCGCACGTTTTATTTTCGGCCATCGCAAGTTGCCGGCGCGTTTGATTCCAGCTTTCGCTTGCTTGCTCGTCAAAGCCTTTCGCTTTTCTGCCCGCCGTCTTACATGGAAAATTTTCCGCGCCGCTTTCCCGGCTTGACTCGGCGGCTGATGACGTTGGATGAGCATTTCGGAAAACGCTGGCCGTTCAACTGTTGGGGCGATTTTCTCGTGTTCACCTTTCAATATTTGCCATATGAAGGACGTTGACTTGTACCTCCGGGTGCGCGAGAAAGAGGGGCGACTGTATTTAGATGAGCAAGTGTCTCGCCTGCCGCAAGCCCCGCCTTCGCACCCGTTGCAGGCCGAGTGGCGGGCACGCGCCGCTTCGGCTTTGCGACTGACCGCTTACTTGAATCGCCTGCCGAAGCCGCTGACGATTCTCGATCTGGGTTGCGGCAACGGCTGGCTGACTCACAAATTGGCGCAACTGCCCGCTTGCCATGCCTGGGGACTCGATGTGAACTGGTCTGAACTGAAGCAGGCGGCGCGAGTTTTTGCCAGGGGAAGCCGCCTCTCGTTTGTTTGGGCCGACGTTTTCCATTCCCCTTTTCCTCAAACAAGCTTCAATGTTATCGTCCTGGCCAGCGTTATTCAATACTTCCCAGATTTGCATGCTCTGATTGATCAACTGTTCCCTTTGTTGACTTCGCCAGGGGAGCTTCACATTTTGGACAGCCCGCTTTACTCAGAATCGGAAGTAGCCCTTGCCCGCCAGCGAACTCAAGCCTATTACACCGCGCTGGGTTTTTCGGAGATGGCGGCTTATTATCATCATCACATCAATGACTCGTTGGGCGGTTACAATCTGGAATGTCTCTATGATCCAAATGCGCCATTAGCTCGCTTGCGGCGCAAGGTCGGCGTCGCCGATTCGCCTTTTCTCTGGCTACGGTTGAGACGCACATGATCAGGCGGCTGGGGTTAAATTCGCTATGGCTCTTGCTGGCGCGAGTGGCGGTGTTAAGCTTGGCGGTTCTGTTCCACGCCCTGCTGGCCCGCCGTTTAGGCGTCGAAGTTTTCGGGCAGTACGCCCTCGTGGCGACGCTGGCCTTTCTGGGCAACGTCTTCACGACGTTTGGCACAGATACTTTGCTGATCCGCGAGACGGCACGCGCAGGCCGCATCACGCATCTGACGACGGCGGCCATCTGGCTTCAACTCGGCCTGTCGGTTTTATGGATCGGAGGCATCATGGCCGCCACCTTTGCCTGGCCTTTGCCCGGCCCGGCCCGGCCAGCCCTGAGCCTGCTTCTGCTTTCGTTGTTGCCCCTCGCCTTCTTCACCGTCCTCAGCGCGCTGGCGCGAGCGTTCGAGCGCATGAGCTTGATTCTGGCCCTGAACGTGATCGCCGCTTTGTTGCAGATAGCTGGTGCGGCGCTGTTGGTGAAGAATGAAGGCGATTTGCTGGCGTTGTGCGCCTGGCTCCTGGCCTGCCAAATGATCGTTGCCGGGCTGGCGGCAATCCTGTGCCGTATTTACATTCCCGATCTCACTTTTCATTTCGCAGTTGCGTTCTCGGATGTCGCTCACCTTTTACAAAAAGCATGGCCGCTGGCCCTGTTGACTTTCTTCGGCCTACTTTCACAACGCTTGAGCCTATTCATTCTCCAGCCGCTGGCCGGGGATGCCGCCGTCGGTTATTTTTCGGCGGCGGCCAGACTATTTGAAGGACTCAAGCTCGGGCATTATGCTCTGCTGGGCGCGCTCTTGCCGGTTGTGGCGCGGCGAGGAGCGTTGGAAACGACTCGAGCCTTTCAAATTATTTTGGCGGCCATGTCCATCCTCAGCCTGGGAATGGCGGCGGCAACCACCCTGTTTTCTGCGCCCATCATTTCCGCCGTTTATGGCTCGCGCTTTGACGCTTCGGCAACGGCCCTGGCCGTTCTCGTCTGGGCGTTGTTGCCGTACACGATCAACGCTTGTGTCTCGCTGATGCTGGTAGCAAGCGGTGGCGAGTTGGCGATTCTCAAAGGGACGGCCTTTACCCTGTTGGCCACCGCCATTTTGCAGGGCGCCTTGATTCAAAAGTTTGGCCTGGCAGGCGCGGCCTGGGGCGCGCTGGAGGCTGAATGTTTTCAGGCGCTCGTTTTTATCTGGCTCTACCAAACGACTCGACTGCCGACATCTTTCACCTCACATGACATCCGACCTGCCTGATCCCGATCAGCCGATCTTCATTGCCGCCGACTTGCTCGATCACAAGCGCGGTCTCGGTCTGTTGCCCGACGTGCCGCCGCCGGAGTCAGTCATCCTGGCCTTTCAGCGGAGCCTGGTTGATTACGTTACCCGCCGCCACCCAACAAAGAGGGTGGGGGGCTTTCACGGCGATCTGTTTTTGTTCAAACGCACTCAGGGTCGCGTCGGGTTGATGGGCAACTTCGGGCTTGGCTCGCCGGTGACGGCGGCGCTGGTGGATGAACTGGCGGCTTTTGGAGTCAAGCGTTTCCTGGTCGTTGGCCTGGCTGGCGGATTGCAACCCGAACTAGGACCCGGCGATCTTGTCCTCTGCAACCGGGCAATGCGCGGCGAAGGCGCTTCGGGACACTACTTGCCAGCCGGGCAGTGGGTGGACGGTTCTCAGGAGATGGCGCAAGGATTAGGCCGGGCGCTCGATGAGCGCGAAGCGCGTTATACCCTCGGCTCAACCTGGACGACCGACGCGCCCTTTCGCGAATTGCGCCGCGTGGCGCTGGCTCACCAGCAAGCCGGCGTTTCTACTGTTGAAATGGAAGCCGCCGCTCTGTTTGCCGTTGCTCAAGCTACGAACACATCTGCCCTGGCCGCTTTCGTGGTGGCCGACACGCTGGCAAATGGCCGCTGGCAAATGGCGGGCGATCATAAGAAGATGGAGCGCGGCTTGCAAGTTTTGTTTGACGCCGTGTTGGATTATCTGGCCGCCAGGCAAGCATGACGCCTGTAATTGTCGTCTCGGCCTACAACCGGCCTCAGGCTCTGGCGCGTCTCCTCGCCTCCCTGCAAAAGGCGGCTTACCCGGCGAAGGCGCGGCCACGTTTGATCATCTCAATTGATCGTGGCGACGATCCATTAAATCGGCAAGTCTTTGAAACGGCTGAGTCGTTCCGCTGGGAGCATGGCTCAAAAGAAATCATCCGCCACGATCAACATTTGGGCCTTGTTCAGCACTTCTTGTTTTGTGGCAGGCAGACTCAACAACACGAGGCCGTTATCTATCTCGAAGACGATCTGGTTGTTTCGCCGATGTTTTTTCATTATGCTACTCAGGCGCTAAGTTTTTACGACGACGAGCGGATCGGCGGCGTTTCGCTTTACGCCTTGTGGTTCAACGGCTACACCCATCATCCTTTCCTGCCGCTGGCCGACGGCAGTGACGCCTTCTTTCTGCAAATTCCTTACACGCAAGGCCAGGCCTGGACGCGGGCGCAATGGAAACGGTTCGAGGGGTGGCAGGCGCGCGGCCACCTGCGCCCTGCGCCTGGCGACGACTTGCACGATCTCTGGTTCAGCTTTGCCGCCGACGAGTGGTTCCCGACGCTGACCAAATATCTGGTCGAGACCGGGCAATTCTATGCTTACCCTCGCGTCTCTCAGGCCACCGGCTTCGGCGATGCCGGCTCGCATTTTTCGTCGGCGTCCCTCTATTTTCAAACGCCTTTGCAATACTTCCGGGAAACTTATCAGTTCAAACCTTTGGCTGATTCGGTTGCTGTTTACGACTCGTTCTACGAAATCTTTCCCAACCGGCTCAATCGGCTGACGGATGCCTTGAGCGGTTTCGAGTACGACGTTGACTTGAATGCCACCAAAGCCCGGCACCACCTCAAAGCTGAGTACGCGCTCACAACCCGCCTCAGCCGGGCCAGCCGCCTCTCGTTTGGCCGAACTATGTGGCCGCCGGAGGCCAACGTCATCGAAGCTGTGCCGGGCAGGGGGATCGGCCTGTGCCGCAAAGACGATTTGCGCTGGGACTGGCTGGCTGACCTCGACACCCGCAAACGAAACCACGACTATTTCACCCGCGGCCGTCGCTTAAGCCGCCGACTGCGCTTGCAGTTTGCGTTGCTCGACGCGCTTCGTCGCCTGGGCTGGCGGTAGCTTGCCAGCCAAATTTCCTGATTGCAAATATTGGCGTTTTCGCTAAACTTAGCGCATTCAACTTATAGGAGACCCTCATGTTCAACTACCCACTCAACTTCTCGTTCAAGATCATTGCTTTCAACCCGCAGGTCAAAGTGACCGACGCCTCTGGACAAACCGTGCTGTACGTCAAGCAAAAGGCGCTGGCCCTGAAAGAAGATGTCAAAATCTTCGCCGACGAAGGCCAGACCCGCCAGTTATATCAACTGAAAGCCAACAAAATCATTGACTGGTCGGCGACGTACAACATCACCTCCGCTGCCGGTCAGGCCGCCGGCTCGGTGAAGCGCCAGGGCGCTCGCTCGCTGTGGAAGGCGACTTACAACATTGTGGACGCGGCTGGCAACGAAGTTGGCTCGATTCACGAAGAGAATCCCTGGATGAAGGTGCTGGACGCCTTTGTCAGTGATATTCCATTTTTGGGCATGTTTATCAACCCTGCCTATCTGGTTGATCTGCGTGGCCAGACGGTCTTGCGCCTGCAAAAGCAACCGGCGTTTTTGGAGGGCAAGTTTGTAGTAGAGAAGCGAGGCGAGATTCCTGAAGCAGACGAAGGACTGTTGCTGTCCAGCGTGGTTATGACCCTAATGTTGGAGCGGTCGCGCGGCTAGATTCAGGGAAATTCTCAAGGTTTCAAAAGGCGCAGGTTGCCCACCCAGGAGGCGAGCAACCTGCGTTTTTTCGTTAAAAATGCTTGACAGTCAGGCCCGAAATATGTTATCTTTCTGTTACTTAGTTGGTTGCCCCAATAAACTAACTCGATAAAAAATGCCAAAAAGCTTCAAGACTGGCGACCAGTCCCTTGTACGCGAGTTCAATCGCGCAATTTTGTTGAACTTGTTACGGACACACTCGCCTCAATCCCGCGCTGACCTGGCGGCAACAACCGGGCTGAACAAAACGACCGTGTCCAGCCTGGTGGCCGAGTTGATCTCTGCCGGGCTGGCGCGAGAGATCGGCCAGGCCATCTCGGCGGGCGGTCGGCCGGCGGTTTTGCTTGAACTCAACCCGGACGCCGGTTACATCATCGGCGCTGAACTCGGCGTGTGGTTCATCAAAATCGTCCTCACCGACTTTCGAGCCACCGTTTTGTGGCGGCAACAGATTCCCCTCCAACCGGGCGAGGACTCCGAAACGGCTGTGAATCAACTGATTGACTTGGCTCGCGAAGCTGTCGAAATCGCCGAACAGGCCGGCCAAAAGGTCTTTGGCATGGGCCTGGGCATGCATGGCCTGGTGGATGTGCGCTCTGGCACCTTGTTGTTTGGCCCGAACTTTGGCTGGCGCGACACTCCCGTTCGCCGCCGCCTCGAGGAAGTTTTTCCCTTTCCCATCTTTGCTGATAACGACGCCAAGGCCTCGGCGATTGGCGAGCACTATTTTGGCGTTGCCCAGCACGTGGACAATTTTATATATGTGATCGCCAACGTCGGCCTGGGCGCGGGAATCTGGCTGGGCGGGCAAATCTATCGAGGGGCAACCGGCTCTGCCGGGGAGGTGGGTCACACCACTATCCTTCCCGACGGCTTGCTTTGCAAGTGCGGCAACCACGGCTGTTGGGAAACATTGGTAAGCCAACAGGCCTTGATGGATCGCCTGCAGGCGGCGGTAGCGGCGGGCAGCCCTACGTGTTTGCCTTTAAGAGACGGCAGGCTGACGGATTTGACTATACCCATAATTGTCGAGGCGGCCAAATCGGGCGATGCCCTGGTCTTGCAGGTTCTTGAGGAGACGGGTCGGTATCTTGGCATCGGCATTGCCAATCTGATCAACACCTTTAATCCATCTGTAGTCGTATTCGGCGGCACGCTTAGCCAGGCGGCTGAATTTCTCCTGCCGTCCATCCAGCAGGTGGTGGCTGAACGATCCATGCCCTGGCCCCGAGCGGCGGTTCAAATTCTGGTGGCGGCCCATCGTTTTGATAGTTGTGTGATGGGCGGCGTGGCGCTGGTGCTGCACGACATGCTCAGTCATCCCCGCCTCGACGCGCCCATCCATCACCGTTCCTCGAACCGGAAATCTTTGCCAAAGGAGGTGAGGCCCAACCCCAACACTTTACTCAAACCCACGTTACCCTAACCGATACTTTTAGTTTATTTTCTCTAATGGAGGAGAAACATGTCTTACTCAAAACATTGGCTCATTAAGGTATTGAGCCTTCTCACTGTTGGCGCTTTGGCGCTTGCCGCTTGCGGCGGCCCCGCCACAACCCAGGCTCCAGCCGCCACCGACGTCCCGGTAGCCACTCAGCCTCCCACAACCAAACTGGGCGTCGGCATCGTATTGCCGACGAAGGACGAGCCGCGCTGGTTGCAGGACGAAGCTCGCTTCAAGGACGCACTCGTCGCGGCCGGCTACGAGGTAGAGATTCTGTTCAGCCAGGGTGATTCGGCTAAAGAGAAAGCGAATGTTGAGGCCTTGATCGCCAAGGGCATCAAGGTGCTCATCATCACCCCG
>JACPWC010000087.1 GCA_016197225.1 Chloroflexota bacterium | reverse complement strand
TCCTTCGCGAAGCATCCCGGTGGGACGCGGTTGGCCCGAAGGGGCTCGCGAGGACGCGGGCTAAGAGCAATTTTCCTGAGAGTGCGTTGAAGATGGCAGAAGAGTCGTGATTACTTCAGCGTGGTGATCGGTCTGCACTGCAACAGATATAACTCCCCATTTGCATACGCACATTCGATATCAACCGGATAGCCCATCGTCGTTTCCAGCGTGAGGGAAAGTTGAGTCATTTCCACCGTCTGCTCATCTGAGATGGCGGCTTGCTGGCGTAAGAATCGCGGCACGTCCACCTCATGCGTGCCGCCCGGGGCGGAGACCGTCATGCGCTGTTTGTCGGCAATGACCCGGTTCGTCACCGCAAGATCTGATTTCCGCACGACGAACGTATCCGGCGTGACCGTGCCGCCGACGATGCTCTCGCCCAACCCCCAACTGGCGTTGATCAGCACTTCATCCCGATTGCCCGTCACCGGGTTGGCACTGAACACCACCGCCGACACATCCGACGCGACCAACTGCTGAACCAGCACGGCTAGCCGCACCCGCTCCACTGCCAGCCCCTGCTGGCGGCGATATTCTAGTGCGCGTTCTGAATAAGCCGACTCCCAACAACGTGTCACCGCCTGAAGGATGGCATCTGCGCCCACGATGTTGAGGTAGGTCTCGTGCTGGCCCGCGAAGGATGCGCCTGCTCCATCCTCATCCACCGCCGAAGAGCGCACAGCGGCGATAAAGTCGGGGAGACTGTGGCAGGCCATGAGGTCGGAGATGGCGGCGGTGATTTCATCCCGCAGGTCAAGCGGATGTGCCTCATCCATCACCGTCACCGGCAGGGAGAAGCCATCCGGCACGCGGTGATACATTCGGGCAAGGCGGCTGAGATTAGCCGCCTTGCCACCTACCAGGGCTACATCAAAGGATTTGGGATCACCCAACCAGAGCAAGTTCATGCTCAGTTTCCTCAATATCAACTTCCTCAACAACCACGCGCACAGTGCCGGCATCTCCATCCACTTCGAGTAGTTGTCCATCGTGGAACGTACTCGTCGCATAATCTGTGCCAACCACAGCCGGAATGCGATATTCCCGTGCGACGACGGCGGCGTGACTCAGGACGCCCCCGACCTCGGTGACGACGGCGCAAGTGGTGGCAAATAATGGCGTCCACGGGGGCAGGGTGGATTCAGCTACCAGTACTTCACCTGGCTTTAGTTGATCAGCCTCGGCGAGCGACCGGATAATTCGGGCGCGGCCACGCGCGACGCCGGGTGAAGCCGCATTCCCTCGCAATAAGCCTGGCTCGGCGGCGCGATGATTCGTTGGCAGGGGCGGGCCGCCAAAGACTTTGCCCAAACTGCGCCCAAAAGGCTCGTCGGGCGGCTTCATCAGCGGCATCGCGCCAATGAAGGGCGGGGGGGTGACGGTGCCGAAGCGTTCTATCTCGGCCTGGCGTTCCTGCACCAATGCGCGTCTATCGTGATTGAGCAATGCGCCAACCGTCTCGCGTAATTCGTCTAACGTGAGATAGAAGGCATCGTCTGGTTTGGCGATGGCGCCAACGTTGGCAAAGCGGCGGCCAATCTCCAGGATGATGCGGCGCAACTGATATTGCGAACGTTGATCGATCCAGTAGTTGTGTTCCTCGTGCAGGAAAGCGGCGGTCTGCGCCGCCTTCAGCAACGTCTCGAACCGATCCACAGTGGGCGGCGGATACCCCTTGAGCCGCTCCCGCGCCTGGGCGACCCATTGCTCCCGTTCGGCCGCCTGCGCTTTCAACTCGGCCTCCAAGTCACGGTCGGGCTGAGTCATGTAATCTTTGAGACTCTTGACAACGGGCGTCGGGTCTTCGATCCAACTCACATCGCACAGGCCGTCGCCTCGGCTGCCGCGCTGGCCGTATTCATTGAGGTAGCGGCGCAGTTCCGAGAGAAGGATGTCGCCTTCGGGCGAACCGACGAGCGCAGGGATCGCATCGGCGGCGGCGCGCGACGCCAGGACGCCGCGTGCCCTCGGCATGGTGAGTGCCTGACGGCTCAACTGCCACAACGCGCGATCGGCTTCCAAGAACTTGTTGTCGAATCCCTGCAAGAGGCGATACGCCCCAAGAGTGTCTTCACGGCCAAAGAGGTCGCGATACAACTCCTCAAACAGGCTGATAGCCAGAAATGACGGCAAAACGATGAGCCAGTGTATCTCCCATGTCCGTGCCAACCGCTTGAGTGACTCGTCCAGATGTGCGATGAGACCTTGCGTCGTTGCTCCCCGCAGATCGAAGTTCTCCCAATAGGCCAGATGACTTTTCAACTCCGGCCACCACTCCCCCGTCCAGTGCTCACCGAGTCGCGCCAGGACCGGCTCCAGTTCGGCCATGTATTTTTTAGCCATGTCCGCCGCCGCTTTGCTCATGAGCTTGTTGACCACGCCCGGCGCGATCTGGCTCAACCCATTCATTGCCTTGAGAACAAAATCGGGCGGCGCGCCTTCTGGTGTGAAGGAGAGATAGAGATAGGTGTTGACGCACAACGCCGAAAGGCGCAAGGGCAAAACATAGCGCGCCGCCGCTTTGTTGAAGGGCGGGGCGATCAAACCTTCGCCCGCTGAGGCATATAACGGCGGCAGCGGATCAGGATAGTGCATCCGATCCTGAATCCAGAGCTGGCGGGCCTGAGCCGGGCGCCGCCACTGGAGGGGAAACGTCGGCGACACAGGCAGAGGCTGGCCGGGTGCAAACGGCGGGTGAGCGGAGCGAGTCATGTCATTTCACGAGATAGGCCTTGATCTCAGAAGCCACCAGGCGCATCCGATTTCTCATCATGGTCTTCATGAACGGCGTCATCAGCGTCCACAACCCCTTAGTTTGGACTATCATGGATTGCGTGAGTCGAGTGCCTTCTGGCACGGCTTCAAATTCGAGCAGATGGAGCATGTCGCCCATGCCGACCACCGAATGGTGCGCAAAACGCCGGCCTGGCTCATATTCGGAGTAGTCGTATTCGACCACGCCCATGCCTTTGAACGATCCGCGATAGCGCGCGCCCCTGCCGAGCGGCCCGGCGGTTAACTTCTCGACCTTTTTTAGATTCTCGGAATCCCATTTCAATTGATTGTCGGGATCGGCGGCGATCGGGAAAACTTCTATGGGAGGACGTTCGATGATGAAACTCTCTGAAATCTTGAACATGGTTCATTCTCCTACCGGCCCTGCCGGTTAGTATTCTAATGCCGATTGAAGAGGGGATGAGGGCGAGTGGCCGACTCGCCTTCAGACTGTCTTGAAAAGACTACGCGGTTTGCGGCGCGGGTATCGCCCCGAGTTGCTGCATCAGGCTCACCATATCGATCTGGGCCAAGTGCTCGACAACCTTGCCGTCGCCGATTCGGTCAACGGAAATTCCTTTGACGGCCACATGCTTGCCCGTCGCCGGAATGCCCATCAGCGCGCCCTGGTGAGTGCCGGAGAACGTCCAACGAGTCACCACTGTATCGCCTTCAGCAATTTCGTCTTCGATAGTCACCTGCTGATCGGGGAAAGCGCCCAGGAACATTGCATGACCTTGTTTCCAGCCCTCGTAAGTGGGAGGCAGCCCGGGCAGCGCCTGAAACACGACATTCGGAGAAATCAGCTCAAAGGCGGCTTCCAGGTTGCGGGTGTTCTGATAATGGTTACGAGCAATGGCTTTATTGTGGTCGGTTGACATGAGAGTATCCTCCTCGATAAAGATAGAAGTTGAGAATCAGAGTTAGGCCTGGGCCGGGGCGGGCATCACGCCCAGTTGTTGCATCAGGCCCGCCATATCCATCTGCACCCAGTTCTCTACGGCTTTGCCGTTCTCCAGCCGCCAAACGTCAATGTACTTCACGTTCACTGACTTGCCGGTCGCGGGGATGCCATTGAACTCGCCCTTGTGGGTGCCGGTGAAGTAGCCGCGCGTCGCCACTCGATCGCCTTCGGCCACAGTGCCCTCAAGGGTAGCATGCAGGTCGGGGAAAGCGGTGAGGAACATACCCGCGACCATTTTGAATCCCTCTGCGCCTGGGGCGGGAGTGGGGAAGTCGTGGTTGACGTAGTTGGGGGCGATCAACTCGTCCCACACCCGGGGCTTGTTCTGGTTGAAGCCTTCTTCAAAGATGCGATGAACAATGGTTTTGTTCGTTTCGGTTGTCATGGGTTTGATCTCCTTGTGGTTGATTGGAACGATTGATTACCGACAGCATACCTTGCTAGGGGTTAGGGCGCATCGTTCCAACGAACTATTTTGGAGAACTATAGGCGGAATTGACCGAATTGCTCAAACGAGCTGGTGGTCAATAGCGTAGCGGGCGGCCGCCGTGCGGGAGGAAACGTCGAGCTTGCTAAAGATGGAACGCAGGTGGGCTTTGACAGTGAAGAGGCTGACGACGAGTCGTTCGGCAATTTGGGCATTGCTGAGGCCCTGAGCGAGCAGGCGTAGTACGTCGGTCTCACGCTCGGTCAGCGCATCCGGCCTGGCGGAGGGTTTGCCGGTCGGTTCCGGCTCAGGCGCGGCGACGAGTTGCTCCCATTCGCCTGCCAGCGCGCGGGCCGTCATCGCCTGCCCTTCGGCCCACGCCGACGACAGAGTCGCCGGGTCCAGTCGAGCGCGCACAGTCTCCAGTCCACGCTGATAGGCGTCACGAAAATAGGCAGGCATGGCGTTTAACATTGCGCCCATTAGCGCCTCGTTCGCGCCGAAGAGCTGCCCCGCCCGCCGAAATTGTCCGGCCCGAATTGCCAGATTCATCACAATGCTTAGACATGCCACGAGATGATACTTGTCGCCCAACTCAATAAAAATTGCCAGCGCCTCGTCCAGCCGAGCATGCGCTGTTGTATAGTCACCCTGCCGATGGGCTACCTCACCCAATGCATACAACGCCCGCCCTATTCCAGCCTTGTCCCGCGCTCGCTGGCATATGGACAGGCTCTCCGTAAACAAGGTGTACGCTGTCGAGAGGTTTCCCAGACCAAGCATTGCCCAACCTAAGGACTGGGTGGCCTGAGCAATCGCCTGCGGATCGCCCAGTGAGCGGTGAAGCGCGAGTCCTTCTTCAATTTGTGATCGGGCAGATGCATACTCGCCTTGCAAGAAAAGGATCAACCCCAAATAGGCGAGCGCGTGGGCGATGCCCCATTGGTCGCCCAATTCACGGCAAAGCGTCAGGCTCTCGGCAAACAAGGCCTGCGCCTGGGCGAATTGTCCTCCGCGCATCACGGCTTGGGCCAACGATTGAAGGGCAGCGGCGGCGCCTGCTTTGTCCCCCAATTCGCGGAACGACGCGAGACTCTCGCCACAGAGCGCCACCCCTCGGCCAATGTTGCCCTGATAATGAGCCAATACGCCCGCGCTGTGAAGGGCTTTCGCGTGAATCGCCGGTTCCACCTCAACCTGCCCGGTCAATGCCAGCGCCTCATCCAGCCAGTGCCCACCCTCACCCAAATAGCCGCGCAAGACCCAGAAGCGGCCCAATGCGCTGCTCAGGCGCAGAGCCGCTTCCGCGTCTGCTTCGCCGTGCTCCAACGACCACTGCAAGGCGGCTCGCACGTTGTCGTGTTCCATCTCCAGCCGATCCAACCACCGTTCTTGCTCCGGCCCTGCGAGATAGCGTTCGGCGGTTTCGGCCAGATGAAGGTAGCAAGTTGTATGAACCTGATGGACCACGGCGGCTTCTCCAGCGAGTTCAAGTTGCTCCGCGCCGAATTCACGCATCATCGTCAGCATGGAGAAGCGCGGCTCGCCGTTCACGGTCTGGTGCTGGAGGAGGCTTTTGTCGGTGAGAGAGGTGAGCGTGTCGAGGACTGTCATCGGCGGCTGATCATCATTCAGCGGCAATTGAGAGTTGATCACCGCTTCCGCCGTCGCCAGGCTGAACCCGCCTGCAAATACACTCAACCGCCGGAACAAGGCTTGTTCGTTCACGTCCAACAAGTCGTAACTCCATTGGATCGTGTTTCGCAAGGTTTGTTGCCGGGCGGGCATATCGCGTGCCCCGCCGGCCAGCAATTGCAACGATGCCGGGCCTGCGGTGTGCAGGTGAGAGAGCAATGCTTGTGGCGTAAACAGTTTAATGCGCGCCGCCGTCAGTTCAATCGCCAGTGGCAAGCCGTCGAGGCGGGCGCAAATCTCAGCGATAGCCAGCGCGTTGTCGTCGGCGAGTTGGAAGTTGGGGTAGACGGCCCGGGCGCGCTCGACGAAGAGCATTATCGCCGGATTGTTAGCCAGCACCGAGGCTAGGCCGGTCTTGGCTTGAGCGATGCGTCGGAGGTCGGGGAGGGTCAGCAGAGGCACGGCAAATTCATGTTCGCCGTGCACGCGCAACACTTCGCGGCTGGTGACCAGAATTTTGAGGTCGGGGCAGGCCGCCAGCAGGTCAGCTACTTGTGATGCCGCCTCTATCACCTGCTCGAAGTTGTCAAGCAGGAGCAATTGTTGTTTGTCTTGCAGGTGCAGGCGGAGGCGATCGAGGGGTAATTGTTTGCCTTCTTCGCGCAAGTTCAACGCGTGAGCAATGGTGGGAAGGGCGAGGTCAGGGTCGGTGATGGGGGCAAGGGAGACAAAGGCCACACCGTCGGCAAAACTTGTCTCTTCCCGAAACTCAGCCGAAGGATCAGCGGCGAGGCCAGCGGCGACATGTAGGGCCAGGCGGGTTTTGCCTACCCCGCCGGGGCCGGTGAGTGTGAGCAGGCGCACTTCTGGATGACGTAGTAGTAGGCGCAGAGTCGTAGTCTCTTGCTTGCGCCCGAGGAGAGGTGTGAGGGGAGCGGGCAACGCCAGGGAATCGATAATCTTGGCTGGCGCTTCGCGTGGACTCGCCATGCCGCTATTCTAATGCAATTCAGGTGCGTTCACACATCCGTTTCTCCGTTTAAGCATCCGTTGAAAACGGTTCAGGCAAACTCTCGCGTTGTTGTTGCCCCCTCACAATCCCCATCACCGCCGCCAGAATCAGAATCGCGCCGAGCCACTGGGCCGGGCCAAGCCGCTCACCCAAAAAGATTGTTGCGCCGGCCACGCCGAAGATCGGGATCAGGTTGAGAAACTGCCCGGCGGTGCTGGCCGGGACTTGCTTCAGGCCGACGATGTAAAACCAGAAGGCAAAGGCATAGTAGGTCAGCCCTGAGATAGCGGCCCACAACCAGGTGCTCAGGCTGATGACTGCTGTTTCACCGCGCAACAACTCAACCGGCCAGATCGCCAGCGCCCAGATGAGGGCGAACGTTTGCTGAACGGCGATCACCAGTAGTGGATCGGCGTCCGCCGCCAGCCGCCGGGTGATGACGGTGTAATAAGCACAACAGGCGACACCGGCCAAGATGAGCGCGTTGCCCAGCCACGAGCCGCCGCTCCCGCCCAATCCGAGGATCATCACCATGCCAAACATGGCAATGGCGGCTAACCCGACGAGAGTCGGCGTGAGTCGCTCGCGCAGAATCAGTCCCGCCAGAATCAGAATCAAAATCGGCTCGGTTCCCCACAACAGAGCCGACATGCTGGCCGTGGTGAGCGTCAGGCCGATGAGGCTGAAGGTGTAGGCCAGGCCGGGGTTGAGCAAGCCGGTGAGGCCGAGCCGCAAGATGTCTCTGCGCTGAGGCAGGCGCAGTTTTTGCGCGGCGACGACGGCCCACAGAAAGACGACGCTGACGACGAGTTGAGCGGCCAGCAGAGTCAGCGGCGGCACGTCCGCCAGCACGCGCTTGGTCATCACTCCGCCCAGCCCCCAGCAGGCGGCGGCCAGCACCATTGAGACGGTGAAGTTCCGGGTTGACGTGTTTTTCATGTTGGACTCCGTGCTGTTGGTTTTGACTATAAGGCCAACTTGCAGTTTGTCAATCTTTGATTCCGAATCTTTATCGTCGCTCCACTCAGGGTGTTAGCCGCCTTTCAAATCGGAACATCTGCCGTCCTCCTAACGTCTTTCCTTCAGACACCGTAGCTCAAGATGTCATCTTGCGCCACACAGGAGGCCCGCCATGTCCCATCACGTTTCACGTTTGACGTTTGTCGTCTTCACGCTCCTCTCTCTTCTCCTCACACCCCTCACCGCCCTCGCCGACGGCATCATCATCATTGATCCGCCGCCGTGTCTGCCGGAGCAACCGTGCCCGCCGCCGTGCGACCAGCTAGGCTCGCCGCTGCCCTGCCCGCCGTTTCCAATTGGCGATCAACTCGAAATTAAGTATCACCGCGTCTCGGTGACAATTGAGAATCAAATCGCCGTCACCAAAGTAGACCAACTGTTTTACAACCCGAACGACTGGCAGGCTGAGGGCATGTACATCTTCCCGGTTCCCAAAGACGCGCTGGTGAACAACTTTGCCATGTGGGTTGACGGCGAAAAGATCGAAGCCAAAATTTTGGACGCCGACGAAGCCAAACGCATCTACACCGACATCGTCGCCAAGCGGCGCGACCCGGCCCTGCTCGAATACCTCGGCCAGGGCGCGGTGCAGGCCAGCGTCTTCCCCATTCCGCCCGACGGCGAACGCCGCATCCAACTCGAATACTCGGAAGTGCTCGCGGCTGATAATGGCCTCATCCGCTACCTCTACCCGCTCAACACCGAAAAGTTCTCGGCCAGGCCGCTCGACTCGGTCAGCATCAGCGTCACCGTCAAATCGGCGGACGCGATTCGGGCTGTGTACTCGCCCACCCACAAGATCGGCCTCGACCGCCCCGACAAGTTCAACTTCACCGCCAGCTACGAAGAAAACGACGTGACGCCCGATCAGGACTTCGAGTTGTTCTACAGCGTCTCGCCCGAAAACATCGGCCTCAACCTGCTCACTTACCGCGACCCTTCGGCAGGCTCAGGGCAAGGTCTAATCGAAGACGGCTTCTTCGTCCTCCTGGCCGCCCCCGGTGTTGACGTTGACACCGAGGTGATCGCCAAAGACGTGATTCTCGTCCTCGATCAATCGGGCAGTATGGACGGAAGCAAGATCGAGCAGGCCAAATCGGCGCTGACTTATGTGCTGGAGCATCTCAACGACGACGACCGATTCAACATCATCGCCTTCAGCACCGGCTCACAGCAATTTGCCAACGGCCTGCAACCCGCCTCCCGCGCCGGGGCCGCCGCCGACTGGGTGGGCGGCCTCCGCGCCGAGGGCGGCACCAACATTGAGCGCGCCTTGCTCGAGGCGATGGACGTGGCCGACCGCGAGCGCCCGACGATCCTGATCTTCCTGACCGACGGCCTGCCGACCGAGGGTGTAACCGACTCGGATCAGATTCTCCGCGACGTGAATAACGCCGCCCCGGGCAACGTCCGGCTGTTCACCTTTGGCGTCGGCGACGACGTGGACACGATCCTGCTCGACAGTTTAGCCGACGACAATCACGGCGCGAGCGCCTACGTGCGCCCCGATGAGCGCCTTGACGAAGCCGTGTCGGCCTTCTATGCCAAAGTGCAAGCGCCGGTGCTGGCCGATCTCAAGATAGACTTTGGCAACGTTCTCGTTTCGGACATGTATCCTGATCCTCTGCCCGACTTGTTCGCCGGGAGCCAGTTGGTGCTGGTGGGCCGCTATCGCGACGGCGGCGACACAACCATCACCTTGAAAGGCAACGTGAACGGCGAAACGCGAGCGTTTGAATACGGGCGACTGCGCTTCCGCGACTCTGGCGGCGACGATTTCATTCCGCGCCTGTGGGCCACGCGCAAGATCGGCTACCTGCTCAACCAGATTCGGTTGAAGGGCGAGAACGAGGAGTGGGTGAAGACCATCGTCAACCTCAGCGTGCGCTACGGCATCGTCACGCCGTATACTTCATATTTGATCACCGAAGACGACATTCTCTCGACGGAAGGCCGTGAGCGCGTAGTGACGGATGCGTTTGAGGCGCTACAACTCGCGCCGCCAGCGCCGGCTTCCGGCGGCGGCGCAGTGAGGGCCTCGCAAGATCAGGCCGCGCTGGAAGCCGCCGAGGCCGCCGCCGCGCCAGCCGAAGAATACGCGCAGGCGGTGAAGATCGTCGGCACGCGAACGTTCATCAACGTGGACGGCGCGTGGACGGATACGCAGTTCGATCCGTCGGCGATGACGACCACGCCGGTGCAGTTCGCCGGCGACGACTACTTTGCTCTCGTCGCCGCCCGGCCCGAACTAGGGGCGGCCTTTGCGTTGGGCGAGCGAGTGATTGTGGTGAGCGAAGGCGTGGCCTACGAAGTGACCGCCGAGGAAGCGCCGCCGGTTTCCATTCCAGAGACGGCGACCCCTGAGTCGCAGGCGACGGGGCAACCGGTCTCCATCATCACGCCGACTCCAGCCGTCACCGAAATCCCGCCCACACCATCGCCAAAGAGCGGCGGCGCCTGCCCCGGCGCTTTTGTCGTGTTCGGTTTGATGGCAATGCCGTTTATGGTGAAGAGCCTGAAGAGGAGATAGAGTTGCTTTCCCGTCATTCCGGCGGGTTTCGGGCTGGATGAAGTGGGAAACGGAATCTAAACCACAACGCTCCGCGATCTCGCTCGCCATTTCGGCGAACAAGATGCGGAGCGCTCATTTTCTCCTGATGTAGTTGCGCGTTACTTGATAAAGAACGACAGCACCACCAGAATGGCAATCAAGCCGCCGGCCAGCAGGCCGATGCGTTTGAGGTCGGAGACGACGTGGGTGTAGTCGGCGGTGATGGTTTCGCGGGGCGCAAGCCCGGAGCGCGGGGCTGAGGCCGCTTCACCGCCGCCCGCAGCGGCAGGCTGGGCCGGGGCCACCGGGCCGGTGTACATCGGCACGTTCGGTCGTCGCGCCTTCTTGGATTTCTTGCTCATGTGTTTCTCCTTGGAAAGCTGTCAGTTTTCAGCCAACAGCGGTTAGTTTGTACCGCAAAGATAATACCGCGAGTTGCCGGGTTCGTACAGAGACGGGAAAGGAAGGAAATCACCTTGTCACCCAATCACCCCTTCATCTTGTCACTTCTTCAGTTCGGCAAACACCACAATCCGCTGAGTGTCCACAAGATAGGGATAGCACGAGATGAGGGTGAGGGTCGGGCCGACAGTCGGATCCATCACCGACACTTTGGTTGGCTCGACGATTTCTTTGCTGGTGATGACGTAAACGAATTTCTCGGCCTGAGTGTAAACTGTCACTTCGTCGCCCGGATTCAACAACTCCAGGTCGCGGAAGATTTGGCCGAAGATGTCGTTGTGGGCCGAGAAGACCATGTTGCCCGGCTGGCCCGGGTCGGCTGTGCCGAGGTGTTGCCCCACGCCTTTCTTGAGCTGGTCGAACGAGTCGCCCTGTACCACCAGTGCGTCCACATTGATGCCTGAGATTCCAACACGAACAGCTTGTTTGGGGCCGGGTGTTGGAATGGCGATGGCCGGCAGGGCCTGCACCGCTGGTCGCAGGTTCACCGGAATTTCGTCCAAGTTGAACTGGGCGCCGCCGGGCGAGGTGGGCGGGGTGTGGCCGGACGGCAGGACGACAGCAGTGATCAGAGCCGTGGGTTGAGGCGAGGGCAAAGCGGTGGGCGCGAGCGCCTGCGCCACTTCGGTGTTGAGCGTTTGCCACAACGTGGCCGAGTTGATCAGCAAATATAGCAGGCCAACCACCGCGCCGATTTCAACGACGAGCAGAACTGAGTTGAAGATACGGGTGAGAAGAGGCTTAGGCCCGCTTGGGGCGATGGCCGGCGCCGGGGCCGTCACGGTCTCCAACACTTGCGCCCGGCCCGCCCGGCCCCGGGCGCGCAATTTTCGCAAACGCGCCTCACGAGCCTCGTGCTTTTTAATCGCCAGCACTTGCTCCAGCTCTTCAATTGAAAGGTCGTCTACGGAGCGCCGGTCTTTCATTTTTTATCAGACCTGCCAGGTTTCAAAAACCTGGCAGGTCTGCTCTCTATTTCTTCTCCGCCACCGCAAACACTTCGCGTTCAAAGAACCAGCGGAACGGCGGCCACCGGAACAGCACAGCGCGGGCGGCGGCGAGCACCTTGCTCTCGTTCCGGTTTTGCGGCGGGCTGTCGAGCCACACCTTTTTAATCCCAAACCCAACAGCGCGCAAGGCCCGCCACAGCGAGAGGCCGCTCTGCTCGTTGACGTGAACATCCACGTTTACGGCCACGTTGAGGGCGCGCGGGTTGGCCGGATATTTTGCCCCTTCACCTTTCAGTATACGAAACAACCGCACGAACGGGTAAGCGTAACGGTCGTACCAGACGTTGGGCGCAGTGTGAACAATGAACATACCTCCTGGCTTCATCACCCGCCGGGCTTCCAGCATGGCCTGGCGCAGCTCCCAGGGATACAAATGCTCCACCACGTCAAACATCAAGACGCGATCAAAGTAACCGTCGGGAAACGGCAGGCGCTTCGCGTCCGACCGGGCGACTCCGGTCTTGCCCGGCGCCTGGTTCTCGTTGGCAACCGCCTTTTGGCTCATCGCCACTGCCACAGGCGCATAATCCACGCCAAAGGCGTCGGCGCCCAGCCGGGCGCAGTGGCGCACAATCTCGCCGCGCCCGCACCCCACGTCCAGCACCTTCATGCCGGGCGTGATCTCGGCCACGGCAAAGGCGGCGGCCAGACGGCGCGAGAGGCGCTCGCCCTGGCTCTCTGAAAACTCCTCGAAGCCTTCGCAGGCGTGCAGAAAGTAGTCTTCGGTGTAAAGGTCGGGCGGCAATGAGGGGCGATTAGTCATGATGCAAGAATTATACTGTAGGGGCGAAGCATTCTGGACGAGACTCGAAGTTCGCCAAAGATCTCGCTCCGAATGCTTCGCCCTTACCTTAGACGATTTGCAACAGACGTGACCAACAATTGAAATTCGGGAACGCGCAGACGGGCCAGGAGAAGGGCATAGACGACAAGGGCCAGGGCCGACGGAATGGCAACCTCGGCGGCGCGGGTGAGAAGGTTGGGGACCAGGGGCAAGCGACTCAACAGGGACAGGGCCAGCCCGGCCATTCCCCCGGTGAGGGCCGAGGCCAGGGCGCATTTCAACAGAGTCGGCGTCAACGTGGTGCGGCCCAGGCCGCCGATGCGGCGCGAGAGCATGAGTCCCGTAACCAGGGCGTGAGTCACCTGTTTGAGCGAGTCGGCAATCATCAGGCTATACAGGCCGAGCGGCTTGTTCAGCATCAAGGCGGCAACCAGATAAACCACGACGCTGATCACGCCGATCATCGAAGGCGTGAACGTGTCTTTGCGGGCATAGAAGGCGAAGATGAGCATCTGATCAACGGCGGCAAAGCTCAGGCCGAGCAAAAAGAGCTGCAGAACCAGAGCGGTTTGCCGGGCGTCGTCGGGCGTGAACTTCCGGCCTTCGTACAACAGAGTCACGATAGGCCGGGCCAGCACAAACAGGCCGACCGTGGCCGGGACGATGAGAAGGATGACGAGGTTGAGGCCTTGAACCAGCGTGGCTTTGAATTCATCGTTGACGGTTTGGCGGGAGAGGGTGGGCAGGATGGCAAACGACAGGGCGGTGGCGACGAGGCCGAGCGGGAATTGATAGATGAGGGTTGCGTAGTTCATCCACGACACGCCGCCTTCGCCGGCGCGATAGGCCAGGCCGAGGCCGATGTAAATGGATGTTTGGGTGATGATCAGGCCGATGATGATGGGCACGTACAACTCAAAGATTCGGCGCAGGCCGGGATGCCGGATGTAAAGCGCCGGGCGGAGATAGGCCAGCGCATCGCGCAAGGCCGGAAGTTGCACCAGCAGTTGCAGGATCGCGCCGAAGAACAGCCCGGCGGCCATGGCCTGCACGCCCCACTTCGCCGCAAAGGCCAGCGCGAAGATTACCATCGAAGCGTTGAACACGGCGGCGACAAAAGCCGGGGTGGTGAAGCGCTTGAGCGAATAAAGCAGGCCGGAGACAATGCCCGACAGACTCAGGAACACGACGGCAGGCAACGTGATGCGGAGCAGTGAGGTCTCAAGCGTGAGCGGCGAGGTTGCCGGCGCGCCGCTGATGACGCGGGCGATGACGGGCGCAAAGAAAGTGACGGTGATCATTAGCATCGAGAGCAGGGCCGCCGCCAGGGTGAGCAACGTCGAAGCCAGCTTCCACAACTCGTCGCGGCGTTCCGGCGCCGCGTATTCGCTGAACACCGGCACCAGCGCCGAGTTGACGATGCCGCCTGTCACCAGTTCATAAATTTGAATCGGCACGATCAGGGCGATGTTGAGCGCGTCCACCTGGCCGGTTGCGCCGAAAAGGCGCGCCTTGACCACCTCGCGAGCCAGACCCAGCACGCGGCTGGCGATGTTGCCCAGTGCGATCACCGACGCGGCACGGGCGATGGCGGGAAGTTCGGATGAGGGCGCAACGGCTGGCTTGTGGTTCAAGAGGCAAACGTCAAACGTGAAACGTGAGGGTTACGTTTTGTAGCTTACGTTTTACGGATTCGGTCGAGCAAGGCAGAAGTGGAATGATCGGGCACGAGGGGCAGGAGAGTGATGGTTGCGCCGGTGGATTCGGCGGTGGCGCGTTCGGGCAAGGGCTTTGCGGCGTAGTCGCCGCCTTTGGCGTAAACGTCGGGGCGCAGGGCCAGAAGCAGGTTGTCGGCAGTCAGTTCGTCAAACAAAATGGCGGCGTCCACGCAGGCTAGCGAGGCGATGAGTCGCGCTCGCTCCCCGGCTGGCACAAAAGGTCTCCCTTCACCTTTAAGTTGCCGGGCCGAGCCGTCGCCGTTAACGCCCACAAACAGCGCGCCGCCCAGCGCCCGCGCTTGCTCCAGGTAGTCCACGTGGCCGACATGCAAGAGGTCGAAGACGCCGTTGGTGAGCACCAGCTTCTGGCCGCTGGCGCGCAAAGCCTCGCGCCGGGCGGCGGCTTCGGGCAGGGTGAGGAGGGGCATCATCGGGCCAGGCTTCCGAAGCGCTTTGCTCCGCTTCAAAAAACTTCAGAAGCCTGATGAGAACTACGGCAATTGGTAAACGGCGAAATCGTCAAAGCGAATCTCGTCATTGCTGGATTCGTTCGTCCAGCCGAACACGCCCACGTCGCTCTGCGGCAGGCCGGAGATGCTGGCCGAGTCGATGAACTGGCCGTCCACATACAACTCCAGCAAATCATTGGAGCAGGTAGCGCCCAATTCGTACGAAGCCGCCCCGGTCGGGATCGCCTCAGACTGCGCCCACCCGCCATCGCCCGTCAGGAATGTGTCCTCGCTGTTGGTATAGTGAATGATGGCGTAGTAACCGTCGGCATCAATCGCCATATAATAATAGTCACTGTTGTCCTGAAAGCCACACATGATCCCGAACGAAGTATCGTGACCGACGCTGGCCAGGTTGGCTGTGACATTGATGAACACGTTTGAGAACTGCGAACGGTTTGAATTTGACCAGACGAACCAATCGGTCTTAAAAAGCTTGATTGCCATGTCGCCGCTCTCGTAAACTGCCGCGCCGTTTTCACTCTCGAACGTGCTCCAGCCGCTGTTCTCATCCTCGAAGTCGTCGAAGAAAAGCACTGGCGGCGCGGTCGGCTCCGGGGTGGCCGTAGGTTGCGGCCTGGGCGTGGGCGTAAACGTCGGCGTGGGTTGCGGAGTCGGCGTGCTCGCGTTTGAAAACACGGCCACCAGGCCAATGCAGGAACATACGACCAAAGCAATCACCAGAACAACGCCGACAATGATTCCCACACTGCCGCCGACGAGCATCCCGCCAAGCCCGCCTTTCTTCGCCGGTGGAGCCGTCACTGTGCCTGTAGCCGCCACCGGCATTCCGGCCTGAGTGCCGGGCGGCAAGGGTGCGCCCGGCCCGGTGGGAGGTCGGCTCACCGGAGCCGGTTCGATGAGGGTAGCGGCAGTGTTTGCCGGTTTGGGTTCGGGCCAGGTGGGCGAGTCGGCGCGCGGAAAGGCGGCCTTGGCCAAGGCCTGGGCGAACTCGGTCGCGGTTTGATAACGCTCGATGGGATATTTGGCGAGCGCCCTTTGGATCACGGCTTCAACCGGGTCGGGAATGTCGGGCCGGTTTTCGCGAATGGGCGGCGGCGGCTCGGTGGCGTGTTTGAGCATCACCCCGATCGGTGTGGTGGCTTTGAACAAGTTGTGGCCGGTGAGGGCCTGGTAGGCCACCACCCCCAGCGAATAAATGTCCGAGCGGCCATCGAGGGCTTCGCCGCGCGCCTGCTCCGGACTCATGTAGTCGGGCGTGCCCACGATGCCGGTTCCGGTCATACTCGACGAGGCTTCGAGGGCTTTGGAGATGCCGAAGTCGCCGAGGAAGGGCGTGTCGTGCTGATCGAAAAGAATGTTGCTGGGCTTGATGTCGCGATGGATCACACCCTGCTGGTGAGCGTAATCAAGCGCGGAGGCAATGGGCGTGATGAGGCGCACCACTTCGGCCAGCGGCATGGGCGCGCGCAAGCGGTCGGCCATGGTGCCTTTGGCCATGAGCGGCATGACGATGTAAGGCACGTCGTTGGCCGTGCCAAAATCGTAGAGCGGCAAAATGGACGGATGCGTGAGCTTGGCCAGGGTGCGGGCCTCGGCCAGGAAGCGTTGCGAGAAATTCGGGTCGTGCAGAAATTCGGGCGGCAGGATTTTGACGGCTACCGAGCGATCAATGGACTCCTGATAACCGCGATAGACGGAGGCCATGCCGCCGCGCCCCAGTTGGGCGACGAGTTTATAAGAACCGAACATCTGGCCGGTGAAATCAGTGGGCATATTTTGCTTCCTTCAACTTCAATTCAGACCCTAAGGGTCTTGGAGATCATTGTACTCGCCGCAAGGCTGGCGCGCAAAGAAGGCTTTTGGTAGCGTGTAACAACGTTCGGGCGACAGTTGAACTGTCGCCCGAACATTGAGCGTTCTCTAGTTCTCCGCCAGCACGATCACCCGGTCAACGTCGGCAAACGTCACCTTCTCGGATTTGTTGGGGTTGACGACGACGCCGTAGGCTTTTTCCGGATCCTTGGCGTTGGCCTTCAGCTTGTAACCCAGAGCCACCTCGCCCCGGCGGCGGGCGGCTTCCACCACCGTGTAAAAGTTCACCGCCTCGCCTGCGGCCACGTAGTTCGTCGCCGGCTTCAAATAAATCTCCGAGCCTTCCGGGTCAAACAGATCGGTGAAGACGGCGTTGAGTTCCTTGTTTTCGGAAATTTGCGAGAGAAGCAGGCTGATCAACTTCTCGCTGACGATAAAGTCGTCGGGGCGGGCGACTTCGGCCAGGGCGCGGTTGCGAATGTCGAGCATCTCGCTGACGACGGAGAAGGTATTGCCAGTGCGGTCGCCGATGTCGCGCAAATGCAAAAGGGTGATGAGGGCGTGCGCGTCGGCCTGCTGTTGCTCCAGCAGGTCGGAGCAGAGGATGATGACGTGGTTGTACGATGGAATATCCAGTTCGTCGAGAGTGCGGCGGTCGGTGGTGTCGCCGCGCTGGAAGGCCACTTTCTGGTTGAAGATGTCCGGGCACTGGCGGGTGATCTCGGCTTCCCCGTCCTCGATGTCGGCCACGATGGTGACGGCTGAACCGGCGGCGACGTAATTGTCGAGTTCGTTGATGACGGTCGGCACGCGCCAATTCCAACCGAGAATGAGAGTCCGTTCGGGCTTGGCGTCTCCGCTTTTGGCTTCACGAATCGCGCCGGCGTTGAGGCCAACATCCTTCAAACCGGAAAGGCGGATGGTGTCGTCGTCTTCGGAGATGGCGATGATCTGGTCGCCCCCGGCGATGACGCTATCCATCGGCGGGTTGAGTTGCACGTCGCCGTCCTTGAGCCGCAAACCGATGATGGCGGAGTCTTCATAGGCCAGCAGAGCCTCGCCAAACGTTTTGCCGGTGAGGCCCGGCTCGGCCTTGAAATAAATTTCGTCGCCGCCGAAGTCGAGCAATTCGGTGTAGACGACGGAGAGGCCCGACTGGCGGCAGGTCTGCACGGTGATGCGCGAGATGAGATCGCCAACCAGCACCAGTTCGGCTTCGCCGCCGCCTACCATCTTCGCCACGTCCATGTTGCGCGGGTTTTGAATCTCGGCCACGATGTGATACTGCCCGGCCCGGCGGTTGGGGCTGTTGGTGATGGCCAGCAGAGTCTTGATCGCGCTCGAGTCCGGGTCGTCGTCTTCGGGCGCAAGGATGATGATGGACTTGGACGTTTGCAGGCCGACGATACTCAGGTCGTTGAGGTCAATGGGGTTGCCGGTACGGCAGACGATGCGCGTGCGGCCCGCCTTCTCGATCCGATCCTTGATCTCGTCTTCCATTTCCACTTTGTCTTTGTCGCCCAAAATGACGATGCAGGGATTCTTCTGGTTGGCGTTTGCCAGAACGAGTTCGGAGATGATGGGAAAGATTTGCGACGACCAGCCGAGGATGACGGTGTGGCCGCTTTCGATGACGGTGGAGCGGCCTTTGCGGAGTTCGTCGAGTTTGTCTTCCAGGCCGTTGTTGATCACGCCAATGAGGGCGCTAATGACGAAGATGCCGCCAAAGGTGACGACTAACATAGAAAAGAAGAAGACTGGAGTGCCTTCATCGCCGCCCATCGTGCCCGAGTCCAAAGTGCGTAGCAGACTCATTCGCAGAAGATCGATAAAGGTGAATTCCGGGGCGGCTCTGGTGAGCCAGACGAGCAGGGAAATAACGAGGATGATGATGGCTGAAGCTACTGCCAGCCCGCCGATAAGGGCAATCGTGCCTTTGGACATGTAATTGTCGAATGCATAACGAAGCCGGGCGCTAAAAGTTGGTTGTTTCATAAAAGAAGACTCTCCTTAGGGAAGTTTGGGCAGGACCTTTTTGACTGCTTTTTCAAGTTCTTCGAGGGTGACAGGTTTGAAAAGATAAGCGTTTGCTCCGGCTTTGGTCACGTGATCCACCAGGCGCGGGTAAGTCTCCGACGACAGGACAATGGTAGGAATGTCCCTGAAGCGTTCGGTCTTGCGAAGCCACTCCAGCACGTCAAGGCCGGAGACTTGCGGAATGTTGAGGTCGAGCATGAGCAGGTCGGGCAGAGACCTGGCGTCGAGCAAACGGCGGGCAAAATCGCGGGCGTTGGGGAAAGTCTCGGCTTCAAAGTCGAGCAACTTAAATAACATTTTCACCGCTCGCGCCATTTCTCGATCATCGTCAACAATGAAAACGGTGCGCACAAAAAACAACTCCTTTTACCAGTTCGCAGTATACCATCGCATGTAATCGGGCAAGTGCTCGGCCCAGTAAGCGCGGGTGTGCGAGCCGGGGCTGAGGTGGTAGTCGTGGGCAATGTCGCGCCGGGTCAGCGCCCCGTCAAGCCAGTCGGCTGAGACAAGAAGCGAGTCGTTGTCGCCAATGTCAATATAAAAGCGCGGCATAAGGTCGGGCGGAATCTTGTTGAGCCAGCGGCTTACTTCGGTCTCGTCGCTGTAAAAGATAGCAAGGCTGTGCAGGCCCAACGCGCCGAATAAATCGGGGTGTTGGAGGCCGATGTGTAGCGCCCAGCCCGCGCCGCGCGACATGCCGCCCAGTGCGCGGTGGTCGCGGTCGGCTACGGTGCGGTAGCGCGAATCAATATACGGAAGAACATCGTTCACCAGCGCCTCGCCAAAACGATCATCCTTGCGCTCGCGAGGCATGACGACGAGGAGGGGCGAGGTGTCGCCACTGTTAATCAACGAGTCGGCGGTTGCCCCGGCGCCGATCTCATCCCACGTTTTCTCGTTCATCTCCTGCCCGTGAAGCAAATACAGCACCGGGTACGATTCCCGTTGATAAATCTTGTAACAGGGCGGCAGATAGATTTGCAGTTCGATGGGATAGTTGAGAGTCCCCGAGTCTAGCTGGTCGGCGATGACGAGGCCTTTGCGTTCAACACAAACCGGAGTGGGCGAATTGGAGAGGGTGAGGGTCGCGCTAGCGGTTGCAGTGGCGGTTCGGGCGGCTGTGCGTGAGGCAGTAGCGGTCGGCGCGGAGGTGTGAGTGGCCGGAGCAGGTGTTGGTGTGGGCGGGGCGACGTTGGCGTAAGCAGGTGAGGAGCAAGCGGCGAGCAGGAGAGCAAGGCAGAAGCGCCGGAGCATTTCTTGAACGGAACGCGGCATGGCGAGATTATACTCGACCAAACTGTATTGTACGGGGTAGTGACAATGTACCGAATGTCGAACAAATACTATTTCATTGAAGCCAATCAGACCAAATTAGTCTTTTTGATTCTAGTATCAAATGAGCGTTCACGAACAGGCAGTTTTCATCAATAAGAAAGTTTTAGTAAGCGAATCGTCAATAACTAATTACTAGCGATTGACATGACTAGTTCTAAGTTCTATTCTATCGTTTGGATTAAGGGACGCCCAAGACTTAGCCCTCAAAACAAATAGAGGTAGCTGGCATGGACTCCCTCCGTGGGTGCTAACAACTTAACGCAATCTAATGGAGGTGATGATCTGAGGGCCTAGTTTGGTCGCTCACCAGCCCGGGGGTTTGGGTTGGCAAAGCCCTCAGGGAGCCAGTAGCGAAACCGGCCATATTGTTATGGGCGGTTTTTTATTTTAAACGGGGCCGCCCCCCTCAAAATTGTTCCATCGGGAGGAACACATGAAGCAAAAATTGTCGCAACTCACTGTCAATGTCGGCGCAATCTTGATCATTGCTTTGCTGGTGCTCTCCACAACCGGCGCAGCCAACGCCAGCTTCACCAGCATGAGTGCAACGCTGAACGGCAGCGCCCCGCCCATCACTGTTGGCCCTAACGCTTCCATCACTGTAGCCCTCACTGTCACGGTGAATAGCACCGGCGGCAACAACAATTGGAAGGCAACGCGCTGGCAACTCGATGGCGGAGCGACAACGTGTATCAACCACGCCGATCATGCGGCCACTGTCACATTCACTGAAACGTTCGCCATCGCTGGCCCTGCTACGATCGGCAACCACGATCTGGCGCTTCGAGCGTACAACACCGATGACTGTAGCGGTAGCGGGGCCGTTACCCTCAATTTGAATAATGGAATCGTTGTCCCCAACCCCGCCGGCAACCTCGATCAATGCGCCAACGGCGGCGTGGGCGATCCGCCCATTCTATGCAACGGCGCCGCCTGGCAGAACGGCAACCTCAACGGCAACCAAGCTCATTACAGGGAAAGCGACTCGGTGCCATATCGCATGAGGCTCAGCAACATTGCCACTTCCGGCACTCACACGCTTGTTATTGAATGGGATACCACCCAAACTGGCAAACACGCCATTGACTATCTCACGAGCTTCGACCGCACCGAAACCACCGCCCTCCCATGTTCGGGCGTGGCCGGGTGCGGGTCGCCCGCCACCTTCCCCATTCCAGTCGATCCGAACGTTACTAAAGGCCAGAATGGCGTTGACGACGCACCCGCCGGCCCCACTGGCGGCGACGACATTACCCAGGCCCCCGGCAACTTCACCTGCTTCAACTGCACCATCACCTCAGCCTCGGCTTACACTTTAACTGGCACTTACGCCGGCAACAGCCAAACCCGAATCACAATCTCATTCACTTCCACCAGTGCAACTCCGGTCATCGCCTGGGGCGGCCACATCGGCTCGCAAATTAACTGGGGCATCGGCAACAGCGCCAGCGCTATCGCTGGTTCACCTTATCACATGCGCCTCATTAGTTTGGATGGCGCGGGCGGCAACCAGGATCGTTCACTGGCCTCCGGCGCAGTCCCGCCCATCCCCGGCCTCACCACGCAAGTCAGCACCTCTACCATTAATGTGGGCCAGCCAGTGACCGACACGGCCACCTTCACTCAGGTTGGAACCAACGGCCCGGTGACTGGCACGGTGAAATTCTTCGTTTGCGGGCCGTTCGTCTCAGCCACGGCCTGCGCCACCGGCGGCACGCAAGTCGGCGGCGCAGTCGCCATCGCCAGCAACTCGGCGGCATCGGCGGCCTTCACCCCGGCGGCTCCCGGCGCTTACTGCTTCCGCGCCGAATACACGCCCGACACACTGGCGAAATACTCACCCATCAATCACACCAACACCACCACCGAATGCTTCACGGCCCTGGCCCTGCCCAACCTGACGATCACCAAACAGGCGGCGGCTTCCCCGGTGAACGCCGGTGACAACATTGGCTTCACCATCACCGTCAACAACACTGGCGGCGGCATCGCCAACAACGTCACTCTTTCCGATCCGCTTCCCACAGGCGCGGGCCTGAGTTGGTCAATCGCCAACACCACTGGCGCCCCAACCTGCTCGATCACTGCCGGCGTCCTCAACTGCTCCATCGCCTCGCTTGCCTCCGGCGCGGGTTTCAGCGTCCAAATCACCAGCCCCACGACGGCTGAAAGTTGCGGCACTTATCTCAACACGGCTACTGTTCAGGCGACCAACAACGCCGCTGTCCAGTCTGCCGCGTCCATCACTGTCAACTGCCCGGATGTTGAGATCGTGAAGACTGCCGACAACGGCACGATCAACGCCGGGGATGCCGCCGGTTTCACCCTCACCGTCACCAACAGCGGCGCGGGCACGGCCTACGGCGTCACCGTCTCCGACACCCTGCCCGCCAGCGTCAACTGGACGATCACCCCGCCAGTAGCCGGTTGTTCCATCGTCAGCGGCGTCCTCAACTGCAACCTGGGCAACATGGCTCCTGGCGCAAACGTCGCCATTCACATCAGCGGCCAAACCGACGCCGCCGACTGTGGCCTGTTGGAGAACACGGCCACCGTCACCGCCAGCAACGAACCAACTGCTGTTCAGAACGACAACAGTTCCACTGCCACCATCGCCGTCAACTGCCCGGAAATTGATCTGACCAAGACTCCTGACGCGGCCAACGTGAACGCCGGAGACACGATTGGTTTCACGCTCTCTGTCAACAACGTCGGTCCCGGCACGGCCTACAACGTCACCCTTGCCGATACACTTCCAACCACCGCCGGCCTGAACTGGAGCATCAGCCCGGCCAACCCTGATTGCTCGATTTTGGCCGGCATCCTCACCTGCAACTTCGGGGCGCTCGCGCCGAACACCAGCGCCAGCGTCCACCTTGCTTCGCCCACCACCCCCGCTTCGTGTAGCACGATCAGCAACACCGCCGAAGCCGCCGCCAGCAACGGCAACACCGATCAGGCCACCGGCCAGACCGTCGTTGACTGCCCGAATGTGATGGTGAGCAAGACCGCCGACAACAGTCCCATCAATGCCGGTGACACAGCCAGCTTCACTATCACCGCCGCTAACAACGGCCTCGGCGCGGCTTACGGCGTGACCCTCACCGACAATTTGCCTGCCGGTGTCAATTGGGCCATCAACGGTGGCACGGGCGCAGGGCTGTGCAATATCGCCGGCGGCGCGCTCTCCTGCAACTTCGGCAGCCTGTCTCCCGGCGCGAGCCTCACCGTGACCGTAAGCGGCCAAACCGCCGCCGCCGATTGTGGCGAGTTGGAAAACACTGTCACCATCGCCGCCACCAACGAAGCCGGCCCGGCTCAAAACGACAACACATCTACTGCCAACATCGCCGTCAACTGCCCGGACGTTGAAATCGTAAAGACGGCGGACAACGGCACAATCAGCGCCGGGGACGCCGCCAGTTTCACCGTCACTGTCACCAACAGTGGCAACGGCGCGGCTTATGGCGTGACTCTCAGCGACTCTTTGCCTGCCGGTGTGACCTGGGCCGAGACCGCCGACAGCGACAATGCCTGTCAGGTCAACGGCGCGCCCGGTTCGCAAACGCTCGACTGCGGCCCGCTCACCCTCCCGGCTGGCGAGTCCTTCAGCGTCGCCATCAGCGGTGAAACCGACGCCGCCGACTGCGGCCTGCTGGAGAACACGGCCAGCGTCGTCGCGACCAACGAAGCGTCTGCCGATCAGAGCGACAATGCCTCCACTGCCAACATCGCCGTCAACTGCGCCGATATTGACATCGCGAAAGTTGCGGATAACGGCTCTGTCAACGCCGGCGACTCGATTGGCTATATCATTGCCGTTGCCAACAACGGCCTGGGCATCGCCCGCAACGTAACTCTCACCGACACCCTGCCCGCCAACGCCGGGTTGAGTTGGACGATTGACGGCGGCACGGGCGCGGCGCAGTGCGCCATTGTCGGCGGCGTCCTTACCTGTAACTTCGGCGACCTGGCGTCCAACGCAAGCTTCACCGTCCACATCTCATCGCCGACAACTCCAGCCACTTGTGGCACGGTCGAGAACATCGCCCTGGTGACAACGACCAATGACGGCTCGGCGCAAGCCTCGAGCCAGATTGTCGTCAACTGCCCGAATGTGGCGGTAAGCAAGACGGCTGACAACAGTCCCATCAACGCCGGAGACACGGCCAGCTTCACCCTCACCGTCACCAACAACGGCGCCGGCGCGGCTTACGGCGTCACCCTCACTGACAACTTGCCCACCAACGTCAACTGGACGATCACCGGCGGCACGGGCGCGGGACTGTGCAATATCACCGGCGGCGTGCTCTCTTGCAACTTTGGCAATCTGGCTTCCGGCGCAAGTCTGACCGTACTCGTGAGCGGCGCAACCGATGCCAACGATTGCGGCGAATTGCAGAACACCGCCGCCGTCGCCGCCGCCAACGAAGCGGCGGCTGATCAAGACAACAACAGTTCGACGGCGTCCATCACCGTAAATTGCCCGGACGTGACTGTGATCAAGACGGCGGATGCGCCCACGATTGACGCCAGCGACACGGCGGCCTTCACTATCGTCGTCAGCAACATTGGCCCCGGCGCGGCTTACAACGTCACCCTCAACGACGCCCTGCCCACCGGCATCAACTGGGTAATTGACCCGGCAGTAGCCGGTTGTTCCATCACCGGCGGCGTGTTGTCCTGTAATTTCGCCGGCCTTGCCAGCGGCGACAGCATCACCATTCATGTCAGCGGCGAAACCGATGCCGCCGACTGCGGCTTGCTAGAGAACACCGTCACCATCGCCGCAACCAACGAAGCGGGCGTAAATCAGGGCAACAATAGCTCGACGGCAGCCATCACCATCAACTGCGCGGACATCGAACTGGCCAAGACCGCCGACGATGACTCGGTGAACGCCGGCGACCCGATCGGCTTCACCCTCACGGTGAGCAATGTCGGCGCTGGCACGGCCAAAGGCGTGACTCTCACTGACGCCTTGCCCAGCAACGCCGGCTTGAACTGGACGATTGACCCGCCCGTCGCCGGGTGTTCCATCGTCGGCGGCCTCCTCACCTGCAACTTTGGCAACGTCCCTGCCAGTGGCAACGCCTCTGTTCATATCACTTCGCCGACGACGCCGGACACTTGCGGCAACGTCAACAACCTTGCCAACGTGACTACCACCAACGACGGCCTGGCAGAGGCCAGCGCAGGTATCACCGTGAACTGCCCGAATGTGACCGTGAGCAAGACGGCTGACAACAGCCTCATCAACGCCGGAGACACGGCCAGCTTCACCCTCACCGTCACCAACAACGGCGCCGGCACGGCTTACGGCGTCACCCTCAACGACACTCTGCCGGTCGGCGTCAACTGGAGCGTGGACAACACCACCGACTGCGCCATCGTCAACGGCGTGTTGTCCTGCAACTTTGGCAACCTGGCCAGCGGCGACAACATCACCATCCACGTCAGCGGCGAAACCGATGCCGCCGACTGCGGCACGCTGACCAACACCGCCACCGTCGCCGCAACCAACGAAGCGGGCGCTGATCAAGGCAACAATAGTTCGACGGCGGCCATCACTGTGAACTGCCCGGATGTCACCGTCAGCAAACAAGCCGACGACGCCCTGATCAATCCCGGCGAGACGGCGGCCTTCACCATCGTCGTCAGCAACAACGGCCCCGGCGCGGCTTACAACGTCACTGTGGGCGACACCCTGCCGGGCAACGTGGCCTGGAGCGAAGACAATGCAAATTGCGCCATCGCCAGCGGCGTTCTGTCCTGCAACTTCGCCAGCCTCGCCAGCGGTAATAGCATCACCATTCACATCAGCGGCGTGACCGACACCGGGGACTGCGGCACGCTGAACAACAGCGTCACCGTAGCTGCCGGCAACGAACCGGCCACCGTGCAGAACAACAATTCGGCTCAAGCCACTATCACTGTTGACTGCGCCTACCTGATCGTGATCAAGGACGTCGTCAACGATCACGGCGGCTCGGCCCAGGCCGGCGACTTCACGATGACGATCAACGGGACAACGGTCTACGGTGGAGCCGCCTTCCCCGGCGCTGAAGCCCCGGGCGTTATCAAGGTGGTTGCCTCCGGCGCGTACAACGTCACCGAGAACGGCCCGAGCGGCTATGACGCCGACTTCTCCGCCGACTGCGACAGCACCGTCGGCATCGGCCAGACCAAGACCTGCACCATCACCAACGACGATCAACCCGCCCACCTGATCGTCATCAAGCACGTCATCAACAATAACAGCGGCACGTCGGTGGCCGGCGACTTCACCATGACGATCAACGGCGTCACCGTCCCCGGCGGCGCTTCCCTCCCCGGCGCTGAGGCTCCGGGCGTTGACAGCATCGTGCATCCCGGCAACTACAACGTTACCGAAACCGGCCCGGCCGAGTACAACGCCGGCTTCTCGTCCGACTGCTCAGGCGACATCGCCCTCGGCGAGACCAAGACCTGCACCGTTACCAACGACGACGCCATCCATCCCGCCATTGACATCGTCAAGAGCGTGAACGACGCCCTCATTAACTCCGGCGAGACTGTCACCTACACTTACCTTGTCACCAACACCGGCGACGATCCGCTGATCAATGTGGTTGTGGTGGATGACAAGTGCGCGTCGGTGGCTTACGTTTCCGGCGACGACGGCGACAACGTTCTCGAACCTGGCGAGACCTGGACGTACACATGCTCTACCGCCCTGACTGCGGACACGACGAACATCGCCACTGCCACCGGAACTCACACCGAGGGCGGCACGGTGAGCGACACTGACACAGAGTTCGTGGACGTTCTGCCGACGGTGGACATCGTCAAGTCGGCCAGCCCGGCCACTTTGCCCGAACCCGGCGGCGACTTCACCTTCACCCTGACCGTCACCAACACCTCAACCGAGCCGGTGGTCATCGCCGACCTGACGGATACGCAATCCGGCGCAACGGACTTCACCGCCTGCGCCGCCCTGGTCGGCGCGACGCTGGCTTCGGGCGAGTCGGCCAGTTGCCAGTACACCGTCAACCACACCGACCCCGACGAGTACGACAACATCGCCGGCGTGACCGTTCAGGATGACGAACAGAACCCGGCCTCTGACACTGACGATGAAACCGTCACCGTCACCGACGTGCCATCCTCCATCAGCGTCACCAAGACGCCGGACTCGGACACGATAGACGAGCCGGGAGCGGATGTGGTCTACACGATCATCGTCGAGAACACCAGCCCGGTGGATAACGTGACCATCACCAGCGTCGTTGACGACCAGTTTGGCGACATCAGCGCCGGGTGCCTGCCTGCTCTGTCTTTCACCCTCGCTCCGACCGAATCCCTCACCTGTACCGTCAGCGAGTTGATCGAAGGCAACGCCGGCGACACGCACATCAACGTGGCAACTGCTTACGGCGTTGACGACGACGATGCGACCCTGATCTTTGAAGATGTTTTGCCGACCGGTACTCTCGACAAGTCGGTTGACGTGGCTGAACTGCCCGAACCCGGCGGCGATTTTACTTTCACGCTGACTATCACCAACACGTCCGGCGAGCCGGTAACC
>JACPWC010000086.1 GCA_016197225.1 Chloroflexota bacterium | reverse complement strand
GAGGCAATTTTAGATTTGGGATTTTGGGATTTGGGGTTTTTGACTGATGTCTCGCTGGCTTGGATGGATCGGATTGGGAGTTTTGATCGTCGGGGTGGCCGCCGCGTTTGTGGTGCGGCTGGCGATTCCGGCGACCCTGTTGCGATTCGGCTTTGACGCCGACCCGGCCAACTTCACCCTCGTCATTGCCCTGCTCGCCGCCTTCGCACTTCTGACCGCCAGTGTTCTTGTACGCTGGCAAGCCTCCCGCCTCCAACGCGCCCTGGCCGCGCAGGCCGCCGACGAAGAAACCGAGCGCCGACGTTTCATCCAGCGCCTCGATCACGAACTCAAGAATCCCCTCACCGCCATTCAAGTGCAACTCGACAACTTGCAGGCGAGCGAAGCGAGTGAACACAACAGTAAAGAAACCATCGTCGAACTGCGAGCGCAGGCCGACCGGCTGGCCCAACTCACCCGCGGCCTGCGGCGGCTGGCCGACCTCGGCACACGCCCGCTCGAATTCGAGCGCGTGGAGATCGGCGAACTGCTCGACGAAGTCGTCGAGCTTCTGCAAGCGCCCGACCGGATCGCGCTCGACGTGCAAAAAGTGCCCTGGCCCATCCCGCCCATCGAAGGCGACCGCGAACTGCTACTGATGGTTTTCCGCAATTTGTCAAGCAACGCAGCCAGACCTTGCTCGATTTGGCGGCGAGCGAAGACCTGCTGTTCGAGGCGTTTGGATTTGAGCGGGGCGGCTTCGTTTTGTTGCAGTTCAAACTCCATCGCCGGCAAGCTCACGTGGCCGGAAGCGGCCTCGGCCTGTCCATTGTTCAGCGCATCGTCGAGCGGCACGGCGGGCGGCTGGAGCTTCGGAGCCGCCCCGGCCAGGGCACGATTGCCACCGTGCAACTTCCGTATGATCAAACCGCGACACGTTAGGACCGCGCTCGGCCTGATCTTGTTGATCGGCTTCACGCTTTGCGGATTGACGGTGGCCGCTTCTGGCGACCTCGGCCTGGCCATCGCCTTGATCACGGTGACGCCGACTCCGGCTCCTCTCACCCCGGCCAACACCTCAACATTGACTCCCACGCCAACCGCCACTGCCACCATCACTCTTACCTTCACTCCCAACCCGCTGACGCGAACCACCCAACCACCCAACGCCCCAACCACCCAACCAACGCCAACTTCATTTCCCACCCTCTCGCCCGACGAACTCGGCGGCGGAACCGGCCTCATCGCCTTTGTCTCCGAGCGCGACGGCAACCCCGAAATCTACCGCATGGCCCTCGACGGCTCCGGCCTCGTCCGCCTGACCTTCACCGAAGCCGAAGACCGCAGTCCAGGCTGGTCGCCGGACGGGCGTTGGATCGCGTTTCTCTCGCGGCGAGACGGCGACCCCGATATTCACCTTATGACCGCCGACGGCACCCAGCGTCAAAGCCTGACCCGCGATCCCGCCTTTGACGAATTTCCCGCCTGGTCGCCAAACGGCGAATGGATCCTCTTCGACTCGAATCGCTCTGGCCGCTACCAGATTTACCGGATGCACCCAAACGGCTCCGACCTGACACAAGTGGCCGACGCCCCCGCCGACGACGCCGTGGCCGACTGGTCGCCGACCGGCGAGCAGATCGTCTTCGAGTCGCGGCGTGAGAGCGATCAGTATCAGATCTACGTCATGAATGCCGACGGCTCGAATGTCCTGCGCCTCACCCACACCGCCGCCCGCAACTATCACCCCGACTGGTCGCCCGATGGCAAGCAAATTGTCTTTGTCTCCGAGCGAGACGGCGCGAGTGAGATTTACGTGATGAACGCCGACGGCGCCGACCAGCGGCGGCTGACCTTCAACCTGGGCGCGGTACGCACGCCGCACTGGTCGCCCGATGGCAGGCTTATTCTCTTCGCCGCCGACCGCGCCGGCAACTTTGACCTGTACGTGATGCAGGCCGACGGTTCTAACCTCCGTCAACTCACCTCGCACCCGGCGGATGATTATTCGGCGGATTGGCAACCGTGAGGACAACGGGTTTGGAGACAACGGATTTTATGAATTCGCGGATCGCGATCCGCATAATTCGCAGAATCCGTTGTCCCTACACTGCCTCTCACCCGACGCATGATTATTCGGCGGATTGGCAACCGTAAATCAATTGCCCAGTAAGATCGTCTGCGCTATACTGCGCTCATGCTCCTCAATCGCGAACTTGCCGCCGCGCAAGGCCGAGAGACAAAGAGAATATTGGAAGCCGGTTCCTACGTTTCCGAATCGGGGCACCGCATTGAAATTGCCTCTATGTTGAAGCAGGCTGTGGAAGGGACTCGATCCTATCCGGCTGATGAACCGGCTGAGGCACCGCCACCAAAGCATAAAAGCACCACAATTGCAATCGCCAATGAAACATCGCTTGCCTCTGCCGAACGATTAATCCAAGCCGGATATCGCCCAGCGGTGCTAAATTTTGCGTCGGCCAAACACCCTGGCGGTGGGTTTCTTAGCGGCGCAAGGGCACAGGAGGAATCTCTAGCCCGTTCATCCGGTTTGTACACTTGCTTGGTCGGGAATGAAATGTACGCGTATCACCACAAACAGCGCAATCCCCTATATTCTGACTACGCCATCTATTCGCCTGATGTTCCTGTGTTTCGCACAGATGATGGGGCGTTTCGTGATGAACCTCTTCTTTGCTCGTTCATCACTTGCGCCGCTGTCAATGCCAACGAGATTCTTCAAAATGCGCCCTTTTACTACTCTGAGATCGAAGAGGCAATGTGGAAACGAATTCTCAAGATTCTGACAATTGGCGCAAAGCATGGGCACGACGCTATTGTGCTTGGTGCCTGGGGGTGTGGTGCCTTTGGGAATGATGCAAATCAAATTGCTGGTTTGTTCAGCAAAGCATTGAGAAGCAACTTTCAAGGCGTTTATCTAATGGTCGTTTTTGCTATTCTGGATTTTTCTGACGAAGAGAAATTCATAGGGCCGTTTCGGAAAGCATTTGAGGAGGCGAGATGAAAATCGTTCTAGCCGATGTACAGGGGGCGCTAGTTGTTGCCTGGCGAACGGCATTGGCCGACGTAGAGAACGTCGAAATTCATCACGGCTCGATTTTCGATGCGCGGTGCGATGCTTTGGTCAGCCCAGCCAATAGCTTTGGGTTCATGGATGGTGGGCTGGATTTAAGAATTTCAGAATTCTTCGGCTGGCAGGTCGAGAAGCGCCTGCAAAAGATCATCCAGGAAAAACATCACGGTGAACTTCTCGTTGGGCTAGCCGAAATTGTGTCAACCGATCACCCTCAAATACCTTTTGTTATTTCTGCGCCAACCATGCGGGTGCCGATGATCCTCCGCGAATCGGTCAACGTCTATTTGGCAACGCGAGCAATTCTGTTGCTGATAAAATTCGGGCAGTTTGAAGATGGCACACTTATCGGCGACAAAGTAAAGACGGTCGCCATTCCCGGCATGGGTACCGGCGTCGGCAAGGTGTTGCCCGAGGTGTGCGCCAGGCAGATGAAACAAGCCATTGATGATATAAACGGCCAACATCGATTCCCGCTTACCTGGTCAGAGGCCCAAAGACGCCATCAACTGATGTATTCAGAAACGTATCGCGATCTCCAACACTAATTACCCTTCTCCTTCGCAAAACTCATGGCCCAAAATATAGAAACCTCCTGGCGCCCCATCCTCATTGAAGAAACCAAAAAGCCTTACTACAAAGAACTGCAAAAGTTCGTGGCCGAAGAACGGCGCAAGCACACGGTCTTCCCGCCGGAAGAAGAGGTGTTCTCGGCCCTGCACCTGACGCCTTACGAGCAGGTGAGCGTCTTCATCCTGGGGCAAGACCCGTATCACGGCCCCGGGCAGGCGCACGGGCTGTGTTTCTCGGTGAGGCCCGGCGTGCCAACGCCGCCGTCGCTGGTCAACATCTTCAAAGAGTTGCAGAGTGATCTGGGGTGCAAGATTCCGAACAACGGCTATCTCGTGCCGTGGACCAAACAGGGCGTGCTACTGCTCAACGCCGTGCTTACCGTGCGGGCGCATCAGGCCAACTCGCACAAGGACAAGGGCTGGGAGACGTTCACCGACGCCGTGATCAGGGCCGTGAACGATAAGACGGATCGGGTTGTGTTTGTGTTGTGGGGCGCTTACGCCCGCAAGAAGGCCGGCCTGATTGACGCCAAGAGGCACGTCATCATTCAGTCGGCCCACCCCTCGCCGCTCTCGGCGGCCAACGGCTTCTTTGGCAGCCGGCCCTTCTCCAAGATCAACGCCAAACTGCGCGAGGCGGGCAAACCGGAGATTGACTGGCAGATTCCGGATTTGTAAAGCACTTCAAAGGGGTTTTACCACAGAGAGCACAAAGATCACAGAGAAACCCTTTAAAATTCGGGTCTCCCAGCTTTACCGGGAAATGGGACGCGGATAAACGCAGATTTTGTTTTTTATCCGCGAAAATCAGCGTTCATCCGCGTCCCCAAAATTTTTTCACGTTAAATCTAGTAGAGCCAAAATTCTCTGTGGACTCTGTGCTCTCCGTGGTTAATAATCTCCAAGTGCGCGAGACAAACGATTCTAATCGGCCAGCGCCAGAAAGTAGGCCTGCCGCACCAGCCCGATCACATCGTCCAGCGACGTGGCCGGCTGAAGCGGGATGACGACGTTGGCCGAATCAACGGGGCGGGCAATATGGCTGGCATCAACGTATTGCTCCAGCCGCCCGGCCAGCGAGAGCGTGGGTGGCTCGGCCCCGGCGTTGATCTCGGCAAAGGGTTTGCCTTCGATGAGGTATTGCGAAATGCCGGAGTCGGCGGGCGAGGGGCGGTGAATGATGGATACGTCAAGTTGCAGGATGGCCTCCTGCAAACTTTCGAGCGGGAAGGGCAGAGAGGCGCGAGGGT
Organism: Chloroflexota bacterium; assembly: GCA_016197225.1. Classification (NCBI taxonomy): domain Bacteria; kingdom Bacillati; phylum Chloroflexota; species Chloroflexota bacterium. The sequence continues at coordinate 28,471 of JACPWC010000086.1, read as the reverse complement.
TGGGCTGGCCGGTGAAGGGCAGGTCAAGGAGCGGCACGCGCTCTGGCGAGTTGAGGTGAGCGATCAACTCATCCAGCAATCGGATCGCTTCGGCGTAAGCCACCATCACCAGTTTGAGGGCGTCTTCGTGAGCCTGAGCCTCCGGCGGCTGGGCCGTAATCTGGCGGCTGGCCAGCAGGATGAGGTTGCGGGCAATCGCCAGCCACAGGCGGGGCTTGAAGCGGGCGTCGTTCAGCGAGCCGGCGAAGGCTTCCACCTGTTCGATGAGGCGCTTCTGAAAATGCAAAACCGAGTCGGCCTGGCGCGGCAGGTAGGGATAGTTGATCAGGCCGGGGCCGGTGACGATCTCGTCGCGGGTGAGGCAGTTGGGGCGCTGGCCGCGCGGCAGGTAGCGATATAGAGCCACGTCTTCGAGAAGCAGGCCCCAATCGGTGAGATAGTCGTCAATGTACGAAAGCGTCTCCAGGTCAACAAACTTAACGCGCGACAAAGCCGAATCGATCATCAGGTTGCGGCTGTGACAGTCGCCATGAACCGTGCCAATCGTGGGCGGATTGAGCATAACGGCGTGCCACTGTAACCTGGATAGATAAGTGTTGAGGTTGTGATAGCGCCAGCCGTTGCTCTCGAAACCGATTTCAACATAGTCTTTGAGTTCGGGAAAAGCCGAGGCCTCGCAAATTTTGTTCAGGGCTTCGGTGATCGGCGTGAGGTAGAGCCAGCCCAGTTCGTTGCTGGCCAGCGGGGCGCGGCGGCGGTGCCGGTGAAGGGCCGACAACGCTCCCCCAACCGCGACGGCCAGACGCGCGATCGGTTCTTCGTGCGCCGCGTGGTCATCCAACTGATCCAGAATCCCGCCGAGCGGCGACATCCCCGCCAAATCTTCCATCACCAAATACCACTCCGGCGAGCCGCCGGTGCTTTCGGGCTGGTCGGCGTGCTTGGCAAAGTAGGGCAGAAGTTCGTCGGGCAGTTCACCGTAACGCTTGATAGTGCGGGCCAGCGACTCGATGCTTCCCTGTTTGATGACAAGGCGGAGTGAATCGGGCAAGGCCGTCAGCGATTGGCCCGCGCCGTCGGTGGCGTCCGAGTGCAGGCCAAAGTGAACACGGTAGACGGTGGCGCGGGCGCGCGTGCCGGAGATTCTATCCACCCGCCCCAGCTTGACTTTGACGTGCCCCTGAACAAGTTGGGTGAGCGCGGCTTGTTGACTCGGATCAACGTCGGCTGAGGGTGAGGCCGTCACGGATAACGGGACAGCGTCACTCGCGGGAGCGGCGGGTGGATTCAGTTCAGCCGTCTCTTCCTCGTGAGAGGAGGCCGCCACCCGCGGGGAAGCTTCCGGTTGTCGTTCGGCGGCGGTTTCCGGTTCAGCCTCTTTCGGCGGAACTTCAGGCTCTTTGCTTCGGCGTTCCAGTTTTTCCAACACCATGTCGCTCAACCTGGCGCGGTGATGCGCGGCCAGCAGGCGCAGGGCGAGCGCGTGAAAGTGGACGGGCTGGTGCTGGTGTTCGCCCGTGCGATAGCGAGATCGAATCTCGCCGATGAAACCGCCCACGGTGGCGCGGGCCGCCGGGTGCTCGGTGAAATGGCGGGCTAATTGCAGGGCGCTATACAAGGCCCGCTTGTTGAAAGTATCCTGGTGATCGCGCCACTGCGCGGTGCGAATCAGAATTGACAGGGTTTGATCAATGGCTGGCGAGAGGCTGGTGAGCCGCCGCGACCGCAACAACAAGTCGAGAGCGTAGGCGGCGTCCCCGGCATTGTTGATCTCGGTCAGGGCACTGGTGCCATCCGAGTCGGGCGCGCCAATCGCCAGCCAGATGTTGAGAGCAGTGGCGATAGTGTTCAGCCCATTATCGCGCCACGGTTGCCAGCTCAGTTGAATGTCGCCGCCCAACAACAGCAGGGTGTCCAGCCAGATCATGGTGGCCCGCGCTGGTTTGAGACCGGGCACGTTCAACAGCCAGCCGGTGTTGACATCGGCGTGCTTGCACAGGTCTTCAAAGTCGGCACGCGGGCGCGAAGCGGTGAAACGGCCCAGCATGGCCAGCGCCTTGAAGCGCATGGGGTAAATTCGGGTCAGGTAACGGTCTTGGGGTGGAACATCGCCCAAAACCGGCATCTCGGTGAACCACTTCACCGCCGGTTCAACCAGGTGGGCGGTGACCTGGGCCAGCCCTAGTTCGCCGAGCGCCTCCAACACCTGGGAGGTAATTTGCAGGCGGCGGGTCTCCGGTTTGCCGGGCCAGGTGCCGGTGGCCGGGTCGCGTTGGCGTTCGAGGTAATCGAGGAGAAAGACGGCCAGGTCGGCGTCTTTGTCTAAAGCAGTCGTGCCTTGAGGCGTGAAACGGCCAAGTTTTGTCATCGCCGCTATTTTAGTGCAAGACGGCGGGCGCGCAACAGTGGTTATTTCTCTCCATCCGCCAACTGGCTTCGCTTCTTGCCCCGGCCCAACTGCACCGACCGCTGGTAAGCCGCCCACACCGCCCGCGAGAGTGCGGTGCGAAAGCCGGCTTTTTCGAGGTAGTAGAGGGCCTCGGCGCTGGTGCCGCCGGGCGAGGTGACCTGGTTGCGAAGCCGGGCCAGGTGGTTGGGCGAATGTAGAATATACTCGACAGAGCCTTTGATGGTTTGCAACACCAACTGCTCGGCCACGTGGCGCGAGAAGCCGAGATGCACCCCGGCATCCACCAGAGCTTCCATGAAAAGGAAAACGTAGGCCGGGCCGGTGCCGGAGAGCGCCGTTGCCATGTCGAGATAATCTTCGTCGGCCAAAAAGACCTGCTGGCCGCATGCGCCCAGAATCGCCTCGGCCTGTTTGAGTTGGGCCTCCGTCACTTCGTGGGAAGCCGTCCACACCGAAATACCTTCGCCAATCTGGGCCGGGGTGTTGGGCATGGCCCGCACAATGCCGGTGTGAAGCAGGCCTTGAGCAATCGTCTCGATTTTGACTCCGGCGATGATGGACAGGGCCAGCGAGCCAAGCTGGATGTGGCCCTTGAGTTCCGGCATGACCGTTGGCAGGATCTGCGGTTTGACCGCCAACACGACCACATCGGCTCCCTCTATCGCTTCCCGGTTATTCGTCGTGACGCGGACGCCATATTTCTCGCGCAACGCTTCGCCCCGCTCCGGGCGCGGGCCGGAGGCCACAATGGCTTGCGGCTCAATTAACTTCTGGGCAATCAACCCCGAAATCATGGCTTCGGCCATCGAGCCGGAGCCTATAAAGGCGATGGTGGTATTGGAGAACATGGTTAGCTCCTGAAATCCCAAAAGCCCAACTTCCAAAATCCCAAATCTACGGGCGGTATTAGTCAGAGTTGAGGGTGTCTTTATTTTTCTTGATCAGCGTGCTGAGGATGTTGGTAAGTTCAGAGCTTTCTTGAATCAAAGCCTGACCCTCTGGCGATTCGGAATTGGCCGCACAGATTGTGCGCACCCAGAACCGAGACTCTCGCGCTTCTTTGCGCGATGTTGTCCACTTGTAAACCTTGTCTTTGATTGTCTCAGTTCCATCCGCCTCTTCGATGTTCGCCCCAACAGAAGTAGCCGCTCTGATGAGTTGCTTAGCGCACGTCTCTGTAGCCCAATCCCGAGGCAATGTCCGGACCCATTTTATGACTCGAACCCCAAACAGAAAACTGCGCTCTCGAATGTCGTAGGGTGTATCGGCCTTTCCCGGAGCCATTCTCTGTCCAGTCACTCTTGATTATCTCCTCGCAGATTTGGGATTTTGGGCTTTTGGAATTTGGGATTTTCGTTTACGGTTTGGCAAAATACTGTAGTGCCAGTCTCACCCGCTCCTCGACATCTTTAGGAGCATCCTTCGAGATAGACTGAAGGGCCGCCTGCGCCTCAACCACACTGTAGCCCAAGGCCGTGAGCGCGCCCAGAATTTCAGTATCCACATCTGAAATAGGCACGCCCGCGCCGATTGGCAGGCCGGGGCCAAACTTATCCTTGAGGTGGAAGACGATCTTCTCCGCCGTCTTCTTGCCTACGCCCGGCACGCGATCCAGCACTTCGGGCTGTTCCTGGCCCACCGCCCGCCGCAAGTTGTCGGGCGAAACGTAGGACAGCACCGCCAACGCCAGCTTAGGGCCGACGCCGTTCACGCCGAGCAGAGTCTCAAACAAAGTCCGTTGCTCCTCAGATGAAAAGCCGTAAAGCGTCAGCGCATCTTCGCGGACGATGAGATGGGTGTGCAGAAAAGCTACCTTACCCACGCCGTCAACCTGCTCGAAGACGCTGGCGGGCACAAACACCTTCAAGCCGGCGCCGCCAACTTCGAGGATGAGGAAGTCGTTGTCAATATGTTGGATGAGGCCGCGGAGGGAGGAGATCATTTCAATTCACAATGCTCAATGCTCAATTCACAAATTGCGCATTGTGAATTGAGCATTGGGAATTATTCAATCAACGCATTCATCTTCGCCGAATACAAGTGGCAAATCGCCACCGCCAGCGCGTCGGCGGCATCGTCGGGTTTGGGGATGGACTCCAGGTTGAGCAGGGTGCGCACCATCTCCTGCATCTGGCGCTTGTCGGCGCGGCCATAACCGGAGACGGCCTGCTTCACCTGCAACGGCGTGTACTCGCCCATCTCAAGGCCGCAGTCGGCCAGAGCCAGCAGGGCCACGCCCCGTCCCTGCCCGACCGACATGGCTGTCGTCACGTTCTTCTGAAAAAACAACTTCTCCACCGCGCCGGAGTCCGGGTGGTGGAGAGTGATGACCTGCTTCAGTTCGCGGTGAATGGTTTGCAGTCGTTTCGGCAAGGGCTGGCCGGCGGGCGTGATCACGGCCCCGTAAGCCACACACTCCAATTCCGAGTCGGTCTCTCGCACCAGCCCCCAGCCGGTGGTCGCCGTGCCGGGGTCAATGCCGATGACGAGCATAGAAGAATGAAAAATGACAAATGGGAAATGTCAAATGACAACCATTTTCGTCATTAGTCATTTGTCATTCGTCATTGTCAGGCCGCCATCGCTTCCGCGGCTTCGTCGCTCACGTGCAGGTTGGTGTACACCTTCTGCACGTCGTCCAGTTCTTCAAGCTCTTCGATGGTCTTCAGCACTTTCACCGTGTCATCGCGCGAAAGCTCCATAGTGTTGGTCGGCTCCATCCGCAGTTCAGCTTCTTCAGGCTGGATGCTGGCCGCCCGCAGTTTGTCGCTCACCGACTTGAAGGATTCGACCGGGGCGTAAATTTCAATGTGCTCCTCGCCAAATTGCACATCGTCCGCTCCGGCATCCACTGCCATCTCAAAAACTTTGTCCTGATCGTGGCCTTCTGCCGGGAAGGCAAAATAGGCCTTGCGCTGGAACTGCCAGGCCACCGAATTGCCTTCGCCCAGGTTGCCGCCGGCTCGGGTGAGCGTCCGCCGCAGGTCGGATACGGTGCGGTTGCGGTTGTCGGTGACACACTCGATGATGACGGCCACCCCGTGGCCGGCGTACCCTTCATACATAATCTGCTCCAGCGCGCCGCCTTCGCCGTCGCCCGTGCCGCGAGCAATGGCCCGCTCAATGTTGTCCTTCGGCATGTTGTTGGAGCGGGCTTTGTCCACCGCCAGCCTCAGCTTGAAGTTACTGTCGGCGTCGCCGCCGCCCTCGCGGGCCGCCATTGCGATCTCGCGGGCGAGCCGGGTGAAGAGTTGGCCGCGCTTGGCGTCAGCCGCGCCCTTTTTGCGTTTAATGGTTGCCCATTTGGAATGACCTGACATGGGGAGAACTCCTTCGAATTTTGCTTTCGAGGAGATTATAGCATAGCCATGTCGGGGTTCCGTCTATCTCGTGAACAGCTTATCCACCGCTTCCGTCAACTGGCGCAAGCTGGATACCTGATGCACTGCGTCCACCAGCGGCGCGTATTGCAGCATGTCGCTGTCGCCGGTTCCCCACTCGTACTTGGCTTCGGGGTTGAACCAAACCACCCACTTAGCCCGGCGCTTCAAGGGTTAGGATTAACCCAGACTGTCTGGTATAGTGGTTGACGATGTAATCATTGCCGGCTCACCTTCCCCACAGAAAACACTCGATCCCACTCTTTTTCTGGGTATGACAGAGGCGGCCACCAGGCAACCGTCTCTTTGCATTAAAAAAGCCAGGGACAACTAAAAAGAGGCTGGTTGTCAGAAAAGAGATGTTCGTCATGGATCACAGCTCAACCAATTCAACCATCAACCGCATTGCCTTCATCGGCAACTATTTGCCGCGTCAGTGCGGCATCGCCACCTTCACCACCGACCTGTGCGAGGCCGTCGCCGCCGAGTATAGCGGAACAACGTGTATTGCCCTGCCGGTCAATGACATCGAGACCGGTTATGCCTATCCGCCCCGCGTTCGTTTTGAACTGACGGAGAAGGACCTCGAGTCCTATCGCCGCGCCGCCGACTTTCTGAATATCAACAATGTAGACCTGGTGTGCCTGCAACACGAGTATGGCATCTTCGGCGGGCGGGCGGGCAGTCACATCCTGGCCCTCTTACGCGAATTGCGCATGCCCATCGTCACGACCCTGCACACCATTCTGCGCGAGCCTGACCCCGATCAGCGACGGGTGCTGGAGGAGGTCGCGGCCCTGTCCGATCGGTTGGTCGTCATGAGCGAGCGTGGCACAGAATTCTTGCAGGAGGTCTATGGCGTGTCGCCGGGGAAGATTGATCAGATCCCGCACGGCATCCCGGATGTGCCCTTTGTGGATCCGAGTTTTCACAAAGACCTGTTTGGAGTCGAGGGCAAAATCGTCCTGCTCAGTTTTGGATTGCTCTCGGCCAACAAAGGCATCGAAAACGTCATCGCCGCCCTGCCCGCCATTTTGGCCAAGCACCCGAACGTGGTGTACATCATCCTCGGCGCGACTCATCCGCACGTCAAGCGGTACGACGGCGAAACGTATCGGCTGTCCCTGCAATGGCTGGCCCAGGAGCAAGGAGTGGAAGGTCAGGTGATCTTCTACAATCGCTTTGTCAGTTTGGAGGAGCTCGTCGAGTTCATTGGCGCGGCAGACATTTACATCACGCCCTATCTCGACGCGGCGCAGATCACCTCGGGCACGCTGTCCTACACCCTGGGGGCGGGCAAGGCCGTGATTTCAACCCCGTATTGGTACGCCGAAGAGATGCTGGCCGAAGAACGGGGAGTGCTGGTGCCGTTCCGTGATCCGGCGGCGTTGGCCGAACAGGTGATTGATCTGCTCGACAACGAGTCCAAACGTCACGCCATACGCAAGCGGGCCTATCTGTTTGGGCGGGCGATGGTCTGGCCGCAGGTGGCCCGCCGCTACATGGAAAGTTTTGAACGCGCCCGCGCCGAACGCCGCCATTTCATCCCGCCCGGCTTCACGGCCAAAGCGCTCGACAAACACCCGGGCGAATTGCCTCCGCTCAAACTCGATCACTTACGCCACATGACCGACGAGACCGGCATGTTGCAACACGCCCTGTTCACCGTACCCAACTATCGCGAGGGTTACACGACCGACGACAACGCCCGCGCCCTGATGGTGAGCGCTCTCCTGGAAGAATTGGGCGGTGGGGAAGCCTTAGAACTGGCTACCCGTTATCTCGCCTTCGTCTGGTATGCCTTCAATGCTGAGACCGGACGCTTTCGCAACTTTATGGATTACCAGCGCCACTGGCTGGAAGAGGGCGGCTCCGACGATAGCCACGGTCGTGCCCTGTGGGCGTTGGGCACCGTGTTAGGCCGCTCCAACACACCCGCCCTGCCGAGTATGGCCGGCCGATTATTCGAGCAGGCCCTGCCCGCCATTCTCGATACAACCAGCCCGCGAGCCTGGGCTTTCGCCCTCATCGGCATCCGCGAGTATCTCCAGCGTTTTGCCGGTGACCGCATGGCGAGCCAGGTGCAGGAAGAATTGGCCGGGCGGCTCTTGACGCTTTATCAAAGCCACCGCTCGGACGACTGGCGCTGGTACGAAGACGGGTTGACCTATTGCAACGCCGCCCTGCCGCATGCCCTCCTCCTCTGCGGCCAATCAATTCCCAATAACGCCATGATGGATGCCGGGCTGGAGTCGCTTAGCTGGCTGGTTGACTTGCAGCGGGATGCCGAAGGCAGGCATTTTCTCCCCATTGGATCTAACGGGTTTTATGAGCGGGGCCGTGAGCGGGCCCGGTTCGATCAACAGCCAGTGGAGGCGCAAGCCACGGTCTCTGCCTGCCTCGAAGCCTACCGGATCACCGGAGACAAGCGCTGGCGCAAGGAAGCCCGCCGCGCCTTCGAGTGGTTCCTCGGACGCAACGACCTGAAGTTACCCATCTACGATCCGACGACGGGCGGTTGCCGGGACGGTCTGCACCCCGACCGCCCGAACGAGAATCAGGGCGCGGAGTCGACGCTGGCTTTTCTCCAGGCCTTGCTGGAATTGCGGCTGGCTGAAAATGCTCTTCAATCTCTGGAGCCCCTATCCCATGAATAATCAACACCCCGAACTCTTCCGGCGGCACAAGCTCAATCCGATCTTGACCGCCGCCGATTGGCCCTATCCGATTCACAGCGTGTTTAACCCGGCCGCCACGTTGCTCTCTGATGGAACGACCCTGCTCTTGTGCCGCGTGGAAGATCGGCGTGGGCATTCGCATTTGTGCGCCGCCCGTTCTGCCAATGGGGTGGATGACTGGCAGATTGATCCCCAGCCCACCCTGCTGGCCGACCCCGAAAACTACCCGGAGGAAAGGTGGGGTATTGAAGACCCACGCATCACCTACATCCCCGAACTGAAAAAATATGCCGTCGTCTATACCGCCTACTCGCGCGTTGGCCCCGGCGTGGCCCTGGCGCTCACCGAGGATTTCCGCCACTTCGAGCGCTATGGGATGATCATGTCGCCCGAAGACAAAGATGCGGCCTTGTTCCCGCATCGCATCGGCGGCCATTGGGCGATGATCCATCGCCCGGTCAGCGCCCCCGGCGCGCACATGTGGATGTCTTATTCGCCCGACCTGCGGCACTGGGGCAGTCATAAGCTGATGCTGGAAGCCCGGAGTGGTGGGTGGTGGGACGCGAATAAAATCGGACTCTCGCCGCCGCCCATCGAAACCCCGCAGGGCTGGCTGGTGATTTACCACGGGGTGCGGCAAAATGCGGCCGGCTGTCTTTACCGGGTAGGACTCGCACTGTTTGACTTGCATACTCCGGAGCATTGTTTGAAACGCGGTGAGGAATGGGTCTTTGGCCCGGAAGAACCTTACGAGTTGCGCGGGGATGTGGACAACGTCGTTTTTCCTTGCGGCTACACCCTGGCCCCCGATGGCGACACTATCCACCTGTATTATGGCGCGGCGGACACGAGCATTGCCCTGGCCAGCGGCAGTGTTCACGCCATTCTCGAGTGGCTTGAACAGCACGGCAGAACTTACGCCGAAAGGCGAGAATAGCTACCGATACCCAAACAGCTTATCCACCGCCTCCGTCAACTGGCGCAAGCTGGACACCTGATGCACTGCGTCCACCAGCGGCGCGTACTGCAACATGTCGCTGTCGCCGGTTCCCCATTCGTACTTCGCTTCGGGGTTGAACCAGACCACCCGTTTCGCCCGCCGCTTCAACAAGTCAATCAAATCCAGGCGCGGGTCGTTGTAATTGTTGCGCCCGTCGCCGCAAAAGATGAGCGTCGTCCGGCGGTCAACCGCGTCGCCAAACTCTTTCACAAACTGGTCGAGGCTGAGGCCCAGGTCGGTGCTGTAGTAGCCGGGCGGCAAACGCCGAAGGACGATAGGAATGGCGGTCTCCGGGCGAGCGGCGGTGAACTCGTCGGTCACTTCTTCGATATGATCAATGAAAGCAAACGACCGCGCCTTGCCCACCTGATCCTGCATCTCGTAGATCAGCCGCAGAAGAAAATCCACGACGGGCCGCATCGAAGTGGACACGTCGCAGATCAGGGCGAACTTGGGTTTGAGGCGGCGCTTCTTCCAGTGCATTTCAAAGGGGACGCCGCCGTGGCGGACATTGGCCCGGATCGTGCTTTTGGCGTCAAAGGTCGGGCCGGCGCCCTTGCGCTGGCGAAGTGAAGCGCGTGAGCGGAGCCGGGCCGCCAGGCGCGTCACCTCGCGCCGCAGTTCGCGCGCTTCGGACTCGGATAGCGAGTTGAAGGGGCGATCCATTAACTCGTCAACGGTTGGCTTGTCCGGCGGTTGCTCGGCCAGGCGGCGGGCCAGCGATTGGCCAAAGTATTGCTCGGCCTGCTCGGACAGCGCCTGGGCGTTGGCTTCCATCAGTTGACGGAGTTGGTTGAGAGCTTCGGGACTCATGCCAAGTTGAGCGAGTTGAGCCAGGAGCTTCTCAATCTGATCCAACAGGTCTTCCAACCCCATCTGACGCAACATCTCGCGCGTCAGGCGGCGGACGTTTTCGGGGCGCTGGTTGCGATCCGCGCCGAGCCGCCTGGCCCACTTTTCCAGTTCTTCCTGTGAGAGGTTCTGCCCTTTCAGCAAACGCTTGAGCAAGTCGTTGAGTTCACCGGCCAGCGCCCGCAGAGCGTCGCGTAACAAGTCCTGCTCGTCGGGTGACAAAACGTCGGAGGAGGGAGTCAGAGGCGGCCCGCCCGCAGAAAAGTAGAGCGGAAAGAGCTTGTCGAAGATCGCGCCGTCGGCCCGCTCTTTGATCAGCGTGGCCTTGAGGGCCGAGTGAAACAGGTTGCGGTCTTCGATGCTGATGTGCGAGGTGGCCCGCATGGCATCCTGTGTCTCGGCCAGCGAAACCCGCACGCCCGATGCGCGGAGACCGGCGATGAATTGGACGATGCGATCTTCCATAATTCAGTAGGCAGTGAGCAGTGAGCAGTGAGCAGTGGCGAACAACTGCTGTTCACTGTTCACTTCCCACTGTTCACTATATCCGCTTCAACGGTCGAATATTGCCATCAAAAGACGTGCCGCTGTCCGGGTCTTGCGGGCCTCTGCGGCGTGGCGAGCCGTCGTCGCGCTGGAGGGTGGCCCGGGCGCGTTGCACGTCGGCTTCGTGCTTGAGCAAAAGGGTCAGGGTGTTGTCGAGCGTCTCTTTGTCGAGATTTTTGGCATTGAGCAAAACGAGGGCCTTGGCCCAATCCAGGGTTTCACTCACACTGGGGCTTTTCTTGAGATCGAGGCGGCGCAACCGTTGAACAAAGTCCACGGCTTGCTTGGCGAGTGCGGGCGCAAGGTCGGGCACTTTGAGTCGAACAACACGAAGTTCGGCCTCGGCGGTCGGATAGTCAATGAAGAGATAGACGCAACGGCGCTTGAGAGCTTCGGAAAGTTCACGGGTGTTGTTGGAGGTGAGGAGAACGAGCGGCTGGTTGCGAGCGGTCAGGGTGCCGATTTCCGGCACGGTCACTTGGAAGTCGGACAACACTTCGAGCAGGAAGGCTTCAAACTCGGCGTCGGTGCGATCAATTTCGTCAATGAGGAGCGCAACCGGTTTTTCGGAGAGCACGGCTTTGAGCAATGGGCGCGGCAGAAGGAAGCGTTGCGAGAAGAACACTTCTTCTTCGTTGGCAATTTTGTCGGCGGCCTGGCCGAGGGTTTCTGTGCCCACCAGCAAGTTTTGCAGTTTGTCGCGCAGGAGTTGGGTGTAGAGCATTTGCTTGGCGTACTCCCACTCGTAGAGCGCCTTCGTTTCGTCCAGCCCTTCGTAGCATTGCAGGCGGATGAGTTCGCGTCCGGTAGAGGCGGCCCAGGCTTTGGCTAGTTCGGTCTTGCCTACGCCGGCCGGCCCTTCGGCCAGCACCGGCTTGCCCAACCGCTCGGCCAGGTATAGCACCGTGCCAATTTCGTTGGAGGCGATGTATTGTTGCTTGCCCAAACCATCAACAACGTCCGATGTTGAGTTGAACATAATTGCCTTTGGCTGTCAGCCATCAGCCTTCAGCGTTCAGCTTTTGGCTGATAGCTGACTGCCGACCGCTAAACGCTGTTCTGCTCCCGCACCTTCTGCCGCAGTTTATCAATCACTTCCCTCTCGCCCGTCTCGTCATCCAAATAATACCAGTGTTCCCAGCCGTTGCACGGTGTATCTTGAATCGCCCGTCCCACTTCGTGAATCGAGCCGGTGAGGCGGCCCCATTTGAGTTGGCCGTTTGCCAGCACCATAGCTTTGGCGCTGCCTTTCTTGCCGAAGTACAGATGTTGGCCGGGCTTGAGCAGGCCGCGCTCCAGCAGAGCGCCAAACGGAATGCGCGGCTGGGCGCGCTTGCCCTGCACGGCAAAAGCTTCATCAGTGAACAACGGTTGCTCGATTGCGTCAATGCGCTCTTTGGCTAGCTTGATGTACGTTTCGTCGCGCTCAATGCCGATCCAGTGACGGCCCATCTTTTTGGCCACCGCCCCGGTCGTGCCACTACCGAAGAATGGATCCAGCACCACATCGCCCGGATTAGAACTTGATAAGACGACGCGATACAACAGGCTCTCCGGCTTCTGGGTGGAGTGCGCCTTTTCGCCGCCTGCGGCCTTCAAGCGTTCCTTTCCGGAACAGATCGGCAGTGCCCAGTCGCTCCGCATTTGCAAGCCATCGTTCAGCGACTTCATGGCCTGATAGTTGAAGGTGTATTTAGCCCCCTGCTTCTTCTGCGCCCAGAGCAGAGTCTCGTGGGCGTTGGTGAAGCGGACGCCCCGAAAGTTGGGCATCGGGTTTACTTTCGTCCATACCAGGTCGTTGAGAATCCAGAATCCCAAATCCATCAAGATCGAGCCGACGCGATAGATGTTGTGATACGAACCGATGACCCAGATGGTGCCCGTCTCTTTCAACACCCGCCTGCACGCCGCCAGCCATTCTCTTGTGAATTTATCATACTCCTCAAAACTGCCAAAGCGATCCCACTCGTCGTCCACCGCGTCCACTTTGGTCATGTTGGGCCGCCACAGTTCTTGTTGCAGTTGCAGGTTGTACGGCGGGTCGGCGAAGATCAGGTCAACCGAGTTTTCGGGCAGGGTGTTGAGAATGGAAATGCAATCGCCGGGGAGAATTTGGTTGAGGGGCAAGTCCATGTAATTATTCTACCCGCAAATCCGCTTTCCACTATAATTTGCCTCATGGTACAAACGCCCCAAGCCGAACGCCAGTCAAAAGCCACAACAAGCTCCGCGAAATCCGATCAATCAAATCTATTATGACCAACCTGCTCAAATCTCACTTCCTGCTCGACCCCAACATCGTCTTCCTCAATCACGGCTCTTTCGGCGCCTGCCCCAGGCCGGTCTTTGAAACATATCAGAACTGGCAGAGGGAACTGGAGCGCCAGCCGGTGGAATTTTTGGGGCGGCAGATCACAGAACTGATGGCCGACTCTCGCGCCAAACTGGCCGCCTACCTCGGTTCAGCCGCCGACGACCTGGTTTACTTCCCTAACCCCACCACCGCCCTCAACGGGGTTGCCCGGAGCCTGCAATTGAAGCCGGGTGATGAAATCCTGAGCACCGATCATGAATACGGGGCAATGGATCGAACGTGGACGTTTATGTGCAAAAAGGCGGGCACCCGTTACCTCCGCCGGCCCATTCCTTTGCCCGTCACCTCCCACGCCGATTTTGTCGAGCGCTTCTGGAACGGCGTCAGCGAGCGCACCCGAGTCATTTTCATCAGCCATCTCACCAGCCCCACTGCCCTCATCTTTCCGGTTCAGGAAATCTGCCGCCGCGCCCGCGCCGCCGGAATCCTGAGCATCGTTGACGGCGCGCACGCGCCCGGCCAGCTTCCGCTCAACCTGGCCGAACTGGGCGCGGATGTGTATTCGGGCGCGCTGCACAAGTGGCTCAACGCGCCTAAAGGCTCGGCGTTTCTCTACGCCCGCCCCGAAGCGCAAGCCTGGCTGGAGCCGCTGGTGGTGAGCTGGGGTTGGGGCAACGACGACTTGCCGCCCTCGCCCGGCCTCGGCGAGACGCCGTTCATCAGCATTCATCAGTGGCAAGGCACGCGCGACATGGCGGCGTTTCTGGCAACGCCGGTTGCGATTCAATTTCAAGTTGAACACGATTGGGAAACGGTGCGGCGCGAGTGCCATGCCCTGGCGAGCGAGACTCGAAACCGCCTCAACGCCCTCACCGGCCTCGAAGCCATTTGCCCCGACTCAACGGAGTGGCTCGGCCAACTGGCCGCCGTTCGTTTGCCTGAGGTGATTGATATTGACGCGCTCAAAGCCCGCCTGTACGACGAGTTTCATATTGAAGTCCCGTTGCTCAAATGGAACGGGCGGAATTTCATGCGTGTATCGTTTCAGGGATATAACTCGCCGGAGGACGCCGACGCGCTGGTGGAAGCGTTGAAGGTTTGCCTGTAGAGAAGCCTGGGCAAACTATTAGTAGCCGAAATGGCGGATGATTAAAAGCGCATCCTCAATCGGGTTTTCGGCAAACGGCAGGGTGTGATCGCGGGAAACGGTGGCGGAAATTCGAGCCGCCGCCGCCCGAACTGCTTCCGGCACTTTTTCGTCGGCGGCGACGGCCCGCAGCCGTGTCACCGCGCTCGCGCCCCAGGCCGGCGGCTGGGTCTGCCGGGCCAGCCAGCCCCGGATCGCCTCCCCGGCGGCGCGGCGGGCGCAGGCACGCGCCATGCCCTCGTTCTTTTCGTCCAGCGCCTTCTGCGCCCGATCCAGCTCTCGTTGAATCTCGTCGGTCATAAAAACTTCCCCATCGGCAAAACGTCAATTTCGTTCGCCGCCAACGCTTCACGAATTGCTTTGGCGATTGCCGGCGCCGACGGATTGTCGCCATGAATGCAAAGCGTCTCAACCTGAACCTGCCGCCCGCCAAACCGGATTCCCTCTCTGACCATTTTCACGGCCTGGGCCGCCGCCGCCGCTGGCGACTCAATCACCGCGCCCGGCAAGCGGCGCGGCCTCAACGTGCCGTCGTCGTTATAGCCCCGTTCGGGAAAACCCTCATTCGCAACCTTCAGCCCGGCCTCAACACCGGCTTCAACTAACACCGAACCGGCCAGCCCCATCAGAATCAAACTCTTGCTAAAGCGGGCCACACTTTGAGCAATCGCCGTTGCCAACGCCCGATCTTTCGCGGCCTGATTGTAAAGCGCCCCGTGCGGCTTCACGTGCGCCAACTCAAGGCCGGCGGCGCGGGCAAACCCGGCCAGCGCACTTATTTGATACAAGACGAACGCCTCAGCTTCATCTGGCGATAGATCAAGGGGACGGCGGCCAAACCCTTGCAGGTCGGGGTGGCCGGGGTGAGCGCCGACGGCGGCCCCGTGCCGTTTCGCCAGCCGAATCGTCGCCGCCATCACCAGCGGATCGCCCGCGTGCAAACCGCAGGCAATGTTGGTCGAGGTGATCAATGGCATCAACGCCTCGTCGTCCCCCAGCGAGTAACGGCCAAAACTTTCGCCCATATCGCAGTTGAGGTCAATGTTCATCGGGCTGGCACAAAGGCACAAAGCCACCAAGTCACCAGTTATTCTTTGTGACTTTGTGCCCTCGTGTCTTGGTGGTGAAAAGCCTAAAACGTCCCCTCTTCAGGCTCAACGATGTCGGCTCGTAAATCATTCAACATTTTCCGCCAGCGGGCTTGAGCGGCTTCAACGGTCGTCTCGCGAAACCTTAGCCGCCCCGCGCCGGGCGGACACTGGGCCACCAGCGGCAGGTCGGCGCTGACAACAGCGGCAATCTTGGGATAGCCGCCCGTCGTCGGGCGGTCGCTCATCATCACAATGGGCTGGCCGCTTGCCGGAACCTGCACCGAACCGGCGGCCAAACCGTCGGAGATGATGTCGGCCCCGGCGGAATGTTCGATGGCCGGCCCTTCCAGCCGATAACCCATTCTATCCGATGAGGCGCTGATTCGATACTCGCT
Organism: Chloroflexota bacterium; assembly: GCA_016197225.1. Lineage (NCBI taxonomy): Bacteria > Bacillati > Chloroflexota > Chloroflexota bacterium. The sequence goes on along the minus strand of JACPWC010000086.1, from coordinate 12,658 downwards.
CGACAAAAATGTTTGCCAGCCCGCCTCAGTAAAACGATCCAGTTGCGGGCCGGCGATTACTTCGACGGTCAAGTTATCACTGTAAGCCGGGCGCGACTCTCTGGGAAGGTAACGCCCGGCAAGTTCAAGAGGTTGGCGGGAAGGTATGCCGCTTCGCAACTCATCGCCTGTTTGCAGGGTGCGGCCCTCAAGGCCGCCAAAGCCGCCGCGCAAATAAGTTGAGCGTGACCCTAACACAAGCGGGGTTTGAATGCCGCCGGCCAGGGCCAGATAACACCACCCACCGCGCTGGCGGCTTTGCAGTCGAATCTCCCGGTTCCGGCGAACGTAGATTGCCGCCCACAGCGGCATCGGTCGCTCGTGAATCCATAAATCGAAACCGGTTCCGGTCACGGCGATCAAACATGACTCTGTGGCTTCGAGCGTTGGCCCTTCAAGACCCACTTCCAAAGTTGCGGCGTTCGGCGAGTTGCCAACCAGGGCATTGGCGGCTCGCAAAGCAAAGCCGTCCATCGCGCCCGAAACCGGCACGCCAAATTGCTGATAACCTGCGCGCCCCAAATCCTGCACTGTGGTGAACGGGCTGGGTTCAAGCACTCTCAGCATAGACTGGCGTGAAGCGCACCACGTCGCCGGGCGCAAACAAGAAGGGCGGGTCGCGAGACAGGTCAAACAGTTTGAGGCGCGTCTGGCCGATGATGCGCCAGCCGCCCGGCGACTCGATGGGATAGATTCCGGTTTGTGGCCCGGCAATGCCAACCGAACCAGCCGGCACCCGCGTGCGCGGCGTTTCGAGGCGCGGCGTGATGATGGCCGGCGGCAGGCGGCCCATGTAAGGAAAGCCCGGCGTGAAGCCCATCATGTAAACCGTGTACGCTTCGCCGCTGTGTATCGCGATTACTTCTTCAACAGTCAGGTGATTGTATTCGGCGACAAACGCCAGGTCGGGGCCGTTGTAGAGGACGGGGATTTCGAGGCGGCGGGGTGAGGCCGGGGTGGCGGCCTCTATTTGGGGAACTTTGGCGGCCACCCAGTCCACCACGTTTTGATAACCGATCAGAAGTGGATCGTAATGAATGAGCAGAGCGCAGTAGGTGGGGACGGCTTCGCAAAAACCGGGGAGGCGATCTTGATCGAGCAGGCGGGCCAGAGCGTGAACCCGGCGGTTGAGGGCCGGAGCGATCTCATCGCCGAACGCTACCGCCAGCGCCGAGTCGCCAACCGGTTGGTAGCGCGGCCAGTTCACAGCTTCGACAAAATCTCCGGCCCGTTTTCGGTGATGGCGACCGTGTGCTCAAACTGGGCCGAGAGCGACTTGTCTTTTGTCGCCACCGTCCAGCCGTCTTTGAGCAGTTTCCAGTCAGGCCGCCCGGCGTTGATCATTGGCTCAATGGTGAACACCATGCCGGGGCGCATGACCACCCCCTGCCCGCCCGGGCCGGTGTGCGGCACCGACGGTTCTTCGTGCAGGTTGCGGCCAATGCCGTGCCCGCCCCACTCGCGCACCACGCTAAAGCCGTGGCTCTCGGCGTGCAATTGAATCGCCAGGCCAATGTCGCTGATGCGCTGACCGGGCCGGGCCGCCGCAATCCCTTTATACAAACATTCTTCAGTCACCTTAAGCAGGCGCTGGGCCGGCGCCGAAATTTTGCCAACGGCATAAGTCACACACGAATCACCGCAAAAGCCGTTGAGCTTCAGGCCAATATCAATGCCCACAATATCGCCCTCTTTCAAAATGCGGCCATCCGGCAGGCCATGGCAGACTTCCTGATTGACCGAGGCGCAGATCACGCCCGGAAATGGCGGGTGTGTAGGCGGCTTGCCACGATAGCCTTTATAGAGCGGCTGAGCGCCGCGCGCCGCGAGATAATTTGCGGCCAGGTCGTCCAATTCGCGCAAGGCAATGCCGGGCCGGATGGCCTCACGAAGCCGGGCAAACGTTTCGGCCACCAACTGCCCGGCGGCGCGCATGGCCGCGATTTCTTTTGGATGTTTAAGTTGAATTCCCATTGAGAGGCTCAGGCCGGTTCCGTCGTCGCCACACCCCGGCCGCGCTTGAACTGCTTGACGACCGTTTCGACGATCTCGTATAGCTCGTTGGCCTTCATCGGCTTGGCCAGGTAACCGTCCATCCCGGCCTTCAAACATCGCTCACGGTCGCCCTGCATGGCATAGGCCGTCACCCCAACGATCGGCATGTGCCGGCCCGTTACCTGCTCGCGAGCGCGGATGGAAAGGGTGGCCGTATACCCGTCCAGGATTGGCATCTGCACATCCATCAAAATTAAGTCGAAGTCTTCCCGGGCCGAACGCTCAACCGCCGCCTGGCCGTTATCAACTGCCGTCACCGCCCAGCCGCGTTTCTCCAAAATCCTCACGATCACGTCCAGGTTAACCGGATTGTCCTCGGCCACCAGAATTGACAGAGTCTCCCCGGCAGTTGTTGACAGCCCGATGTCTTCAGCGCCGATTGCCGGTTCAGCCGCCTCTGTTTGAGGCGCGACCTCAAAGGTGGTAAGGAAATGGAAAATGCTCCCGTCGCCCGGTTCACTCTCCACCCACAGGCGTCCGCCAAATTTTTCCACCAGCCGCCGGGCAATGTTCAGCCCCAGGCCCACCCCGCCATACTGGCGCGTCACCGAGCCGTCGGCCTGGGTAAATACTCCAAAGATCAATTCCTGTTTTTCCGGTGGAATGCCAATGCCCGTGTCGCGCACGGCAAAATACAGAGTGGCTTTTTCCGGCGAACGATCAATGCACTTCAGCTTCAAATCCACTTCGCCCTCAGCCGTAAACTTGACGGCGTTGTTCAGCAGAATGAGCAACACCTGCTCCAGGCGGGCCGGGTCGCCGATCAACTCAGCTGGAACATCAGAATCAATGTGGAGCGAGCGCTTCAGGTTTTTAGAGGCGGCGTACGAGGCAATGTTTTGCATGGCTTGCTCAACCGTATCCACCAGGTTGAAAGGAACATGCTTCAACTCCAGCCGTCCCGACTCGATCCGCGAGAAATCAAGCACGTCGCTGAACAGCTTGAGCAGGTTTTCGCCGGCAACCATCACTTCGCGCAAATAGGCGCGCTGTTCGTCCGTCAGGTCAGTGCCCAGCATCAACTCGCTGTAGCCCAGCACGGCATTCAAGGGCGTGCGAAACTCGTGGCTCATGGTGGCCAGGAACTCACTCTTGGCCCGGCTGGCCGCCTGAGCCGACACGGACAACTCGTTAGCGGCCACCAGCGCCTGCTCCAGTTCAAGGTTCAGCCCGGCCAGAGCTGTCTCGGCCCGCTTGCGTTCGGCCAGTTCCTGCTGGGCCGAGGTGAAGAGCCGGGCGTTATCGAGCGCAATGGAGGCCAATTGGGCAAATCGCTCCAGAAGTTCAATCTCGTTCCGGGAGAAGCGGCGGACAGGGTCCGTGTGCGACACCCCAAGAATGCCCACAACTTGCAAGCCAGACTTGAGCGGGAAACCGGCGATGGCGTGAAGGCCGCGCGAGGTAGCCATCTCCAGGCGCTCGGGCCAGACCGCGTAATCATCCAGAATCAAGGGTTGGCCTGTTTCCCAGACTTTTCCCGCCACCCCGTCGCCCGGTTTTAAACGATTACCAATATGCGCTTCGTGGGCGCCGACAGCGAATTTGGCCTCTATTTCTGAGCCATCTGGCCCGACCAGATAAATAAAACCGTTCCGGGTGTTCACCAGCTGCGCCGCCCGCGTCAGAATCGCCTCCAGCAAATCGGACATGTCCAGCCGGTTCAACAATCCCAGCATGGTATCGTACAAGGCGGCCAGATACTCGTTTTGCTGGCGGAGAATCTCTTCAGCCCGCTTGCGTTCGTTCAACTCCTTTTGCACCGCCTGGTAAAGCCGCGAGTTTTCAATTGCCAGAGCCGCCTGGTGGGCCAGCGTGTTGAGCAGAGTAATGTCCGGTCGCGGGTAAAAATCGTCAGGGTCGCGCCGCCCAAACAGCCAGGCGCCCACAACCTTGTTCTGTGTTTCAAGGGAGATGACCAGACGCGCCCAGTTCCATTCTTCCTCCATCTCCAACTCGGTCGGCGGCGGCTGATATTGGCTGGCGCGGAGGAGCAATTGCCGGAGTTGGCCTGGCGGCACGGTGATCGGCAGATCAACTCCGCGATTGTAGAGCAAGGCCCCGTCCCCGGTTTCGGCCTCGCCCGGCAAAAGGTAGAGCGCCGATTGACGAACCAACAAACTGGGAACGATCTCGTCGGCCAGTAAGGACACCAGCGCGGCCTGATCGGAGGCGGTCGGGATGCGGTTGATGAAAAGGTTGACGATGTCGGCAGAAACGTAGCCTGTGCCATAAGCCAGCCGGTTCACCAGGCGTTGATAACGGCGATAGAGGCCGGAGGCCGCCACGGCAAAGCTGGCCGATAACACAAGGCTAAAGGTAATAAGCTGGTCGGGCGGAACCAGGGTGGCACCCCACAAATAGACGATGGCGAAGGCGGTGATGTACAACAGAACAAAGCTGTAGCGGGCGATCAGGTTATTGGCCCGAAACTCCAGCCCGCCCAGGTGGCGTTTGTAAATGGCGTAAACGTAGAAGAGGGGCAAGATAGGAATCGAAAAAGCGGCAACACCTGACACTAAATCCCCCGGCTTTATTCCCAAGAGTTGAGGGATCACCCATAACAGGATGGTTGGCCCAAATGCCAAGCCGATACCTGCCAGCATGAGGCGGGTCGCCAACCGCCCTGCGGAAGAAGGAGTGAATAATCGCGCTACCAGCAGGAAAAAGCTGGCGAAGAGCGCTAGTAATAAGCCTGTCAGATAGCTACCTGAGGAGGCGGGCTGAAACAGGCTAAACGCCCCGAGGCTGATGGCGGCAATGTAAAAAAAGGGCAAGCCATAACGATGAGGGCGTTGGAATATTGGCACTGGCAATAACAGGTGCAGGTGAAGATAGACCGGGGCCATCAACCAGCTAATCACCCGCAAAACCGGCACCGAAAGCGCAATTTGCGAAGCCGAGTTGATGCCGGCCATCAACCAGACTGCCGTAAGATAATTGAAAGCAATGAGCAACCGCCAACGGGTGTCGTGGGGCCGTAAAAGTAATAAGGCGATGGTTCCTGCCACCCAAAAGGGCAGGAGAAGAACCAGGCCGCCAAGTAAAGTAATGATCTCAGCTTGAAAGTTATGAGGAGGGAGTTGCCAGTTTACCGGGTATTCACGAGTATCGCGAGACAGTGTTATAGGCACAACCTGGCCGGGAGCATATCCGGCAAAAGGGGTCAGCCAAAATTTTGTCCGGTAGGAGTCATAAGTCAGGTTGCCAATGATAGTCAACCGGTCGCCAACTTGAATTTGACCCTGATTAGCCGCGCACCACTCATTTCCCGGATCACAAACATCAACCGAGGTGATATTCCAAAACGTGTCGTAAACAAAGCCAGGAGAAGGGGTCTCAAAAGCGCCTGCATAAGCATAAAAGAAACAAATCAGCAAGACTGAAATTGAGAGGGTGGTTGGGAACCATTCTAACTGGCGCAGGCGGCGGAGCAAGTTAGTCATTGCCTCAGGCTTCTGACATTAAGTCGGGAGGGATGTCTACACCACTGATTTTCAACAATTGGATCAGCGACTCCATTTCGAGGGTCAGGAGGTCTGTTAAAGGTTTGGGGTCGGGAAGGGATAGATTATCAAGCAAATGCTTGGCTTGCCGGCGGCGTTTGACGAGGTGATAAATGCAGTAACTAACAGCGCCACAGGCGATAAGAATTTTCTGCGCTTCATGCAAAACGTCAGGATCGTCCGCTCTTAATCGCAATTCTAAAAAGCGGTCACGGGCGGGATGATCAGCAGTGAGGGCATACAAGATAGGCAAGTTGTTGCGGCCCTGTTTCCAGTCGGGGTTGGCCGGGGTTTGAAAAGCATCAAACAGATCATCTTGAATCTGGACAATTTCGCCCATGATCGCGCCAAAATCACGAAGGGTATATGCTGTTTTGGAGTCTGCCCCGCCTAGCACAGCGCCGATGTACAACGCCGAGGCATAAAAAGGAGTGCTCTTCGCCCGCACTAACCGCCAGTAATTTTCCTCGCCTCCCTGATTTTGCACGTCTAATTGTTGCCCAAAAGCCGTTGCCAGGGCCATCGAAGCCAGGTTAGCCGCAACCGCAGAGCGGCGCTCAGGGTCTTTTACATCCTGTTCCACTATTTGAAATGGAAGGGCTTGATAGGCAAGCGCCATGTTAGCCGCCGGGCCAACTCCGATCTGATGATGATGCCCCCGAGGATCGGCGTCAAGAATATCATCTACCAGTATGATGCTTAATTGCATGAAGGCAATGGCGGCGCAACCGGGGAGCGCAACCAATGGATCTCCGCCAACGGCCTGACAGGCCATGATTGGCAAATTCCAATCAACGCGAGGAGTCTCGGTAGCCTCATTAAACAAAACAGCCAATTCCGGCCACTCTACAATTCGAGGCAAAGCTGACATGTATGAACGAATGCTTTGAGTGTGCATTTGATTTGGCTATAGATGGCAGTTGGCAACATACGACTTGCAAGCGTATGTCGCCAACTAATGTTCAGGCTTAGTGCAAAAACAGGCGATTATATCTACCCTCCTGCCCAACGCCAAGTGGCCAACGCCGTCCGGTCAATTCCTCTCACGTCTTCCGGCTTCCCCTGATTCGTGAGCGCGCGGAGGGCTGCGATCAGTTGGTTGTCCCCCGACTCCGAGTTCAGCAGAGCGTGGAACTCCTCTAACTTCATATTCTCCTCCATGGTTTTCACCTCCTTTCCTGTGGCTTTGATTAGCCCGAATTCCCCTCAACGGCTAGCCCATAAGTGCTCGGCGGAAAAATAATCCGCCTTATCTGTAATAAAATACCACAATAATCTTCTTTTCTTCCATGACAATTGTCATCACCTGTTGATGATTGCTCTCATTGAGTTTCCAGCTCGGCCCGTGACACCGCCGGCAGAGTCACCATGAAGGTGCTCCCCAAACCCTCACCCGGACTAGACAAGTCGAGCGCGCCGCCCATGAGTTCAGTGAGGCGGCGTGAGATGCTCAAGCCCAGCCCGGTGCCGCCGAATCGGCGCGTCATACTCCCATCCACTTGAACGAAGGGCTGGAACAGCTTGCTCTGCTTTTCAAGCGGGATGCCAATGCCTGTGTCTTGCACATCCAGCCGTATTCGCTTGTGCCCATCGTCACCATCCACCACCGAGGCGGCCACCCGGACCCCGCCATGATCGGTAAACTTGATGGCGTTGCCGATAAGATTGAGCAGGACCTGGCGCAGTTTATCCGGGTCGGCCCATAAAATGTACTCCATTGTCCCCGGCAATGCAAATTCCAGGGTGAGCTTCTTTTCCTCAGCCTGAACACGAGAGAGAGACCGAACATCTTTGAATAGGGCGTCCAGATCAACAGCCTGCAAACGCACGTCCATCCGCCCGGCTTCGATCTTGGCGATGTCAAGCACGTCGTTAATGATCGTCAACAAACGTTCCGAGGCGGTGTAGGCGATGCGCGCAAACTCACGCTCTTCTTCCGGCGAGTCGCATAGTCCGTCGAGCACCATGCTCAGCGAGCCAATGATGCCGGTGAGCGGCGTGCGGAGTTCGTGCGAGGTGTTGGCCAGGAACTCGCTCTTCAAGCGGTTGGCGTCCTCGGCCATCTGGCGCGACATGTCCAGGTTGGCCACCAGGCGGGCGTTCTCCAGCGCCAGGGCGGCATGTTCGGCAAATGCGGTAATAATGCGGCGTGTGCGATCGTCGAAAATTCCAGGCTCCCGGCTCTGCAGGTCAAGCACGCCGATGATCTTGCCGGCGACCTTCAAAGGGATGGCCAGTTCGGAGCGGGTTTCGCTATTGGCGGCGAATGAAACCGGGTCGGCGGTAACATCCGGCAGGTAGACGATCTCGCCGGTGCGGGCCGCCACGGCGGGGGTTGTGGAGGCGCTCAAGGGCAGGACGGAGGGGGCCATTTCCTGCAACATGCCGGCCCGGGCCACGCGCCTGAGTTCAAGGCCGGTTTCGTCAATCAACAAAACCCCGCAATGGGCAAAACTAAACTCGCGCGTCACCGAGAGGGCAATCTGCTCGGCCAGGCCAGACAAATCGCCGCCGGGGCTGATGAGTTGTGACGAGGCGTTGTAGAGCGCCGATACCTCATTGTAAAGCTGGGCATTATCAATGGCGACGGCCACCTGATCGACAAACGCTTTCAGGCCATCGGCCCGAGCCGGGGTAAAAAAGTCGGGCGTGCCGCTTATGAGATTGATGAAACCGATGACTTTGCCTTTTAATAGGATGGGCGCGCCGGCATAGGAGCGTACCCAGCGGCTTTGCGGTATGTCAATCCAATCAGGATCATTTCGAACGTCTGGAATGGTGTACGGTTTGCCAGTCCCGGCCATGTGCTTCAGGTTGTGCATATCGGCCAGGTTGAATTCGAGCGAGAGTATCCATTCTTCCAAGCCGCGCTCGGCGTAGCCGTGGCAACGGGCCACGCGCACCGTGCCGGCGGCATTGACCAGCATGATGTCGGCGGCGTCGTGCGGCGCTACCCGGCCCACGTTGGCCAACACTCGCTCCAGCACCTCATCGAAGTTGAGGGTGCTACTCATGGCCGCGGCGGTGTCGCGCAGGGCTTCAGTCAATTCGCGTTGCCGCCGTTCAGCAGCCTCACTCCTCTGCCGGGCAAAAGCCGCGCCCAGGGCGCCGGCCGCGCTCTTCAAGGCTTCCACTTCGGCCCCCAGCCAAATGCGCTCCTGCGTGCATTCGTCGAAGCCCAGGTAGCCCCACCAGGCCTCGCCGATAAAGATGGGAACAATGAGGATGGAAAGAATGCCCTGCGGTTCCAGGGTTGCCCGTTCCACCGGCGGGAGATCGCGCGTCAAACCAAAGATGGGTTGCCCGGCCATCAACGTCTGCAGCCAGCGCGTGGCCCCTCGAGCCAGATAGTCACTGTTTTGCAAACGCGGGTTATCAATTTGTGGCGCGATCCCGGGCGCAGTCCACTCGTATTGCAAACTGGCAAGTAGCGAGCCGTCGGGCGCAGGGTGGTTTTTGAAGATGTAGACGCGGCTTACTTCGGCGGCGTGGCCCAGCCGGGCCAGCAGGGCGGGCAGTTCGTCGCGCAAGTCGCCGGGTTTCAACAACTGCTCACTGGCGTAAGCAAGCGCGCCCAGGATTACGTCGCGGCGGCGGGTCTCGTCGAACAATCGGTTCTTCTCAATGGCCAGGGCAATCGCGTCGGCAATTTGCTCCAACAGTGACAGGTTGACTGAAACGTAACCGGCCAATGTCGGCCAGACGAAGTTGAGGGCGCCGATCACTTGATCGCCAACCCGCAGAGGCAGGTTGATCCGCGAACGGAACCCGGCTTCATAAAGGGCCTTTTCCGCCGGGTAGGCCGCCTCGGCGGCCAGGTCGGGGGTGAGGTGCAAGTGGCCTTTGAGGATGTCCGGCGCGGTCGAGGTGGCGGTGAGCGGAAACCGGATGCCCTGACTCAACTCGGTGCGAGGCTGGTCCAGAGCGGCCATAATCACTTTCTGGCGATCTTCGGTGATGAGGGCCAGGCTGACCCGCTCGCATTGAGTCAGGGCTTTGAGTTCGGAAGCGATGGCCGGGAAAACGCTGACCACTTGCGGGCTGGCGTTGAGGCTACGCAGGATGTCGCTGGCAACCTTAAGTTCGGCGGCGCTTCGGCGGGTGGCTTCAAAAAGCCGGGATTTGGCGATGGCCAAAGCAATTTGGCCGGCGGCCTGTTCTCCTAAAGCAACTTCGTCCGGGGTGAAGTGATGAGGCTGGTGGAAGGAGATAAGCGCCGCTCCCAATCTATTGTCGCCGGCCATCAATGGCAGGCCTAGCATGGATTTGGCGGGGAACATGGCGGCAATGCGCAGGCTGATGTAAGGAGAGTTAAACACATCTTCGGCGACCAGGGCATGGCCGGTGCGTAAAACAGAGGCCGTCATCGTCTGTTCACCCGGTTCAACCTTCACTGCCGGGTATTGCTGGCGCAGGGGGCCATAAGCGGCGCTGGGAATCGGCATTTGTCGCTCTTCATCCCACAAGGTGATGTAGCAACCGTCGGCGTTGAATATTTCGCCTAAGCGGTCAGCCAGCACTTGCAGTGACTCACGCAGGTCGGAAGTGGCGACGGTGGCGCGGGTGATGTCGTTGAGCAGGGCCATGTCGTGGGCGCGGCGGCTGGTTTCTTCGAGCAGGCGGGCGTTTTCCATAACACTGGCGGCATGCTGGCTCAACGTCTCGGCCAGTCGCAGCTCGACTGGCGTGAAGGCGCGTGGCCGGCGGCTCTCCCAAACTTCAGCCAGCCCTATCACCTGGCCGCGCACAATGAGCGGGATGATCAGGAATGACTGGATGCCATACTCCGCAAGCTGGTTTCTTTCACTCTCGGCCAGAGTCGGGTCGCTCGCCAGTCTGGCAGTGATCTGGGGATTAACGGCGACACCGGCAAAGGAACGGTGATCTTGCAAAGGATATTTCTGTCCGAGGTCCGATTTGCGCTCACTCTCTGAAGCTTCAGCGCCCCAATATTCGGCCAACACGGTCAAAGTGCCGGCTTCCAGGTCAACGCTTAACACATAAGCGCTGGTCGCGCTCAGAACCTCCGTGAAGTGTTTGGCCAATTGCTCAAAGACCGTCTTTAGATCCAAACTGTTGCCGATCTCCTGGGCCGCCGTATACAACTGGCCGAGTTCGGCGGCGCGGTCGCGGGCTTCGGCGTAAAGCCGGGCATTCTCAATGATCACCGCCGCCTGGGTGGCAAAATCAACGGCCAACTGGGCGTGACGCTCGGTGTAATAATCTGTTTCTTCTTTGTCCAGGTTGAGCAGGCCGATCACCCGATCTTTCACCAGCAACGGCACGCCCAGCCAGCAACGAATGTATTCAGCGCCGGCGAAATGTTGCCAGCGCCCGTCCTGCAAGGTGTCGGGAATGATGACCGTGCTCTTCTTCTCAATGGCCTCGGCGACATGTTTGGCCGCCGTCATTTTGAACGGCACAAAGAGCTGGCTTTCGGAGCGAAACCCGCGATGCGCCGCAATTTCCAAAGCATCCTCAACCAGCAACAAAATCGAGGCGCTGTCGTATTCCACCACCCGCGACAGTTGCTCAAGGATCGTCTGCAGAACCTGCTCGCGGTCGAGGCTGGAGTTGAGAGTGCGGGCCACCTCCGACAAGGCCTCGGATTGCTCGCGGGCGACGCGCTCAGCTTCAAACAGCCTGACCTTTTCAATGGCCGTCGCCAACTGCTCGGAAATGGTGACCAACAAGCGCAGATCAAGTTCACTAAAGGCATCCAGGCGGGCGCTTTCGGCATTGATGACGCCGATCACCTGATCGCCAACCTTCAACGGCACACACACTTCAGAGCGCGTGTTACCGTCGGCATTAAAATAGGCCGGCTCCTGTGACACGTCGGCCACCAGCCACGGTTGCCCGGTGGCGGCCACCCGCCCGGTGATGCCAACATTCAGCGGCACATTGCCCTGCTGGCCGCGATAAGAATCGTGCGTCTGCAAATTCCGGCCCGTCTCATCCAGCAACAAAATGCCAAAGTGGTCAATATAAAACGTCTCGCCCAAAAGCCCGGTCACGCGAGTAATCAACGAATCGAGACTCGTCGCCTCGGTTCCGGCAGTGGCAATCGTTTTCAGAATCGCCAACTCCTGCAGTTGCCGCCGCGTGGCTTCAAACAGGCGCGCGTTCTCAAGGCTGATGGCAATTTGCCCGGCCAGCGACTCCAGCAGGCGGCGATGCGATTCGGTGAAGGCCTTAGGCTGGAAAGATTGGACTGACACAGAACCAATCGTTTGATCGCGGGCAATGAGCGGAACCCCCAGCCATGACCGCGCCGGTTGAGTGACCCGCCAGGCCGGAACCGGCAAGGCATCCGTCTGCATATCGTGGATTAACAAAGGCCGGCAGTTGGAAATGATCCAGCCGGTCGGGCCGCCCTCTGAAATGGGAACCTTAATTTTGTTCAGGCGCTCCCCGTTTTCGACGGCCAGAGCAATTTCAAGTTCTTCGGCCTCCGGGTCATATAAGACAATTACAAACGTGTCCGGGTTGATCAACTGCTGAACCTGTTCGTGTAGCCGGCTCAACAACACGTCCGTCTCCAGCACACTGCTGGTCGCCAGCGCCGTCTTGTACAAGCCGGACAGTTCCTGCGTCTGCCGTTGCGACTCTTCAAACAGCCGGGCATTTGAAATAGCAACTGCCGCTTGATCGGCAAACAGGCCCACCAGTTCCAGATCGCTTGGGCCAAAGCGAGAGGCTCGATTGTCCGAAACGGTAATGACGCCTATCACCTGCCCCTGCCACTTGACGGGCACGCCCAGCAAGGATCGAAAAGACGGGTCGCCAAAAGCATTCGTCCGGCCCGGCCAAATCGAGTAGTCTTCAATAACCAAAGGCTCGCCGGTTTGAGCCACCTGGCCCGAGAGGCCCTCGCCCAGCTTCAACCGAATGCCGGTAAACCTGGGCTGAGGATCACTCTCGACAACCAGCTCCAGCGTCCGGCTTTCAGCGTCCAAAAAATACAAGGCCCCGGTTTCGGCATCCAGCAAGTGTCTGGCCCGGTCAACAATGGCTCTCAACAGAGCTTTCAAATCCAGTTGGGCGCTCAGGCTGAGGCT